>JAIEQN010000022.1 GCA_019747685.1 Gemmataceae bacterium | reverse complement strand
ACTTCGCGGCCCGGGTCGAGGGGCTGGCCGCGGACGACGCCGGGCGGGTGGCGGCGGCGGTCCGGCTGGCCCTCGGCCGGTCGGCGACGGCCGACGAGCGGGCCGCCCTGGCGGCTTACGCCAAGGAGCACGGGCTGGCCAACGCCTGCCGGGTGGTCCTGAACCTGAACGAGTTCGTGTTCGTGGACTGAGGTTCTTCCGTGGAGCGCGGCCGTCCCGGCCGCCGGACCCGAACCCCTCGGTGGTCGATGCGATCGCCCCGACCGACTCCCGACGACCCGGCAGCCGCCCCGCGGGGCTGGCACGACCGCGGCTACCTGCCCCACTTCGACGCCGGCCGGGAGTACACCCAGTTCGTCACCTTCCGCCTCGCCGACGCGGTGCCGGAGTCGGTCGTCGCGGGGTGGCAGGATGAATTGCGGGACCGCCTGGCCCCGGACCGGGAAGCCGCACTCCACCGGCTCATCGAAGCCCACCTTGATGCCGGCCATGGGGCGTGCCGCTTGCGGGAGCTGGCCGTCGGCCGCATGGTCGAGGACGCCGTACTCCACTTCGACCGGGACCGGTACGACCTGCACGCCTGGGTAGTCATGCCGAACCACGTCCACGCCCTGTTCACTCCGGCCCCCGGCCGGAGCCTGTCAGACATCGTTGGGTCCTGGAAGTCGTTCACCTCGAAGGAGGCGAACAAGCTCCTCGGCCGAGGCGGGCGGTTCTGGCAGGAGGACTACTTCGACCGGTACGTCCGGAACGAACACCACTTTGACCGGGTGGTCGGGTATATCGAGGCGAACCCCGTCAAGGCGGGGTTGTGTCCCGCGGCGGAAGATTGGCCGCTCGGGAGTGCCCGCCGCCGGATCGGAGCGGCCGGGACGGCCGCGCTCCAC
Source organism: Gemmataceae bacterium (assembly GCA_019747685.1). Taxonomy (GTDB): domain Bacteria; phylum Planctomycetota; class Planctomycetia; order Gemmatales; family Gemmataceae; genus Urbifossiella. The sequence continues at coordinate 19,165 of JAIEQN010000022.1, read as the reverse complement.
GGAGAAAACTTGTGACCCGCCGCGACTTCCTCAGGCACTCCGGCGGCGGCCTCGGCGGCCTCGCACTGGCGTCCTTGCTCGGCCGGGCCGGGCTGCTGGCCGGCGCCCCGAAGCCCCGGCCCGACGGTGGCCTCCACCACCCGCCGAAGGCCAAGCGGGTGGTGCAACTCTTCATGGCCGGGGGCGCGAGCCACCTCGACCTGTGGGACTACAAGCCGGAGCTGGTGAAGCGGCACGGCCGGCCGGCGAACTTCGGCGAGCACGTCGAGGCCTTCCAGAACGGCCTCGGCCCGTGGCTCAAGCCCGTGTGGGACTTCCAGCCCTACGGCCGGTCGGGCAAAATGCTCAGTGGACCCGTCGCCCCGCTCGGCGACGTGGTGGACGAGATCGCCTTCGTCCACAACATGGTCGGCAAGACCGGCGTGCATTCGCAGGGTACGCTGCTCCAGACGACCGGGTTCAACCGCCCCGGCTTCCCCGGGATGGGCTGCTGGGCCTCCTACGGCCTCGGCACCCTGAACGAGAACCTGCCGACGTTCGTGGTCCTGCCCGACCACCGCGGGCTGGCGTCCAACGGGACCAAGAACTGGGACTCGGCCTTCCTCCCGGCCCAGCACCAGGGGACGGTCATCTACCCCGGTGCCAAGACGCCGATCGAAGACCTGTTCCCGGACGACAAGAACGGCTACGTCACCGCCGCCGGCGACCGGGCCGGCCTCGACCTGCTCACGAAGCTGAACCGCGGCCACGCCGCCGCCCGGCCCGGCGACGACCGGCTCGACGCCCGCATTAAGAGCTACGAGCTGGCCGCCCGGATGCAGCTCGCCGCCCCGGACGCCCTCGACCTGTCCCGGGAGCCGAAGGAGGTGTTGAAGCTGTACGGCCTCGACCACGGCCAGTCCTCCTTCCCGGCCGAGATCAACCCGGTCGAGGAGACCGAGTACTTCGCCCGCAAGTGTCTGGTCGCCCGGCGGCTGCTCGAACGCGGCGTCCGGTTCGTGCAAATCTGGAGCGGCAACGACAACGGCTTCCCCCGCCGGAACTGGGACAGCCACGAGGACGTGAGGCGGGACCACGGGCCGCTGGCCGCCGGGATGGCCCGCGGGGCGGCCGCCCTGATCGCCGACCTGAAGCGGACCGGCCTGCTGGAGGACACCATCGTCTTCTGGACCACCGAGTTCGGCCGGATGCCCAGCTCCCAGGGCGGCAAGGGCCGCGACCACAACCCGTACTGCTTCACCAACTGGCTCTGCGGCGGGGGGGTGAAGGGCGGCGTCACCGTCGGCCCGAGCGACGAGTGGGGCTACAAGCCGGCCGACCGTAAACACCCCACCGAGGTGTACGACCTGCACGCCACCATCCTCCACCTGTTGGGCATCGACCACACCCGGCTGACCGTCCGGCACGACGGCATCGACCGCCGGCTGACGGACGTACACGGCCACGTCGTCCCGGGGCTGATCGGGTAGGCCGGAACTTCGGTTCGCGTTTCGGCGTCGCATGAGGTAGACTGAAGACGCCTCTCCGGCGGGCGGGGGACGCGGCCGATGGTGATGCGGAACCGGAGCAGCGAGGGGGACCCGGCCGGGTGGTGGGACGACCTGCCGCCCCGGGTCCGGGCGCGGTTCTCGACCCGCCCGCCGATCGAACTGATCCTGAATCGGCCGCCGCCCGAGCCGGACCGCCCGGCCGGCCCCGGGCCGGTCGCGGGCCTGGCCCTCCTGGCCGGGGCGGTCCTGGCCGTCGGGGCGGCCCACGTCGTCTTCCTCCTGGTCGCCCTGTCGTTCCTGTCCGGCGGGCCGCTGCCGATCCCCGGCCGCTGACGCCCCGTATACTGGCCCCGTTACCCACCCGAACGGAGGCCCGCCGTGTTGATGACCCTCCCCGCCCTGGCCCTGGCCGTGGCCGCCCCCGACCCGGCGGCCGACGCCCCGGTCTACGAGATGCGGGTCTACTACGCCGCCCCGGGCAAGCTCGACGCCCTCCACGCCCGGTTCCGCGACCACACCACCAAGCTGTTCGAGAAGCACGGGCTCAAGAACGTCGGCTACTTCGTCCCGGCCGGCGAGAACAAGGACCGCAAGCTCGTCTACTTCATCTCGGCCCCGACCCGGAAGGCCCGGGACGAGTCGTTCAAGACCTTCGCCGCCGACCCGGACTGGAAGACGGCGGCGGCCGAGTCGGAGAAGGACGGCCGGCTGGTCGAGAAGGCCGAGTCCGTCTTCCTCACCCCGGCCGACTACTCGCCGGCCCTGAAGGTCGGCGGGGACGGGTCGGGCCGGGTGTTCGAGCTGCGGACGTACACGACCACGAAGGGGAACCTGCCGGCCCTGGACGCCCGGTTCCGGGACCACACGGTCAAGCTGTTCGAGAAGCACGGGATGACGAACGTGGTCTACTGGCACCTCCTGGCCGGCCAGAAGGGGGCCGAGGACAAGCTGGTCTACCTCTTGGCCCACAAGTCGCAGGACGCGGCCAAGGCGTCGTTCGACGCCTTCCGGAAGGACCCGGACTGGGTGAAGGCCCGGACCGCCAGCGAGGAGAAGGCCGGCGGGTCGCTGACCGCGGCCGAGGGCGGGGTGGTCAGCGAGTTCCTCGTCCCGACCGACTACTCGCCGCTCAAGTAGCCCCAGTAGCGGCCGTCGGGTGGACCAGGGGCCGGCGAGCACCTCGCCGGCCGGTACTGCCCGGCCCCGGTGGCACCGGCCGGGAGGCCCGTGCCACCGGGGCCGGGCATGCCCCGCGGTCAGATCGCGTCGAGCCGGCCGGTGCTGTCCCCGACCCGCTCGGCCTCCACCCCCATCCGGTCCAGGAGCGACACGAACAGGTTGGTCATCGGCGTCTCGCGCGGCACCTTCAGGTGCCGGCCGGGCCTGAGCGACCCGCCCCCGCCGCCGGCCAGCACCACCGGCAGGTCGTCGTGGTTGTGCTTGTTCCCGTCCCCGATCGCGCACCCGTACACGACCATCGTGTTGTCCAGCACCGACGACCCGTCGGCCTCCTTCATCGCGTCCAGCTTGGCCAGGAACTTGGCGAACTCGCCCATGTACCACCGCTCGATCTTGGCCACCTTGGCGATCTTCTCCCGGTTCCCGGCGTGGTGGGTCAGGAAGTGGTAGCCCTCGGCGATCCCCAGGTGCGGCATCGCCCGGTTCGCCCCCTCCGGGGCGACGGCGAAGCTGACCACCCGGGTCGAGTCGGTCTGGAACGCCGCCGACAGCAGGTCGTACATCAGGGCCAGGTGTTCCGGGTAGTCGTCCGGGATGCCCTCCGGCGGGGCCAGCTTGCCCGGCTCGGGGGCCCGGAACCGCTCGTACTTCTGCACCTGCTCCTCGATCCGCCGGACCCCGGCCAGGTACTCCTCGACCTTCGCCCGGTCGGCCCGCCCGAGCGACCGGGACAGGTCCTTGGCGTCTTGTTGGACGAAGTCGAGGACGCTCTTGCGCCGCTCGATCCGGGCCTGGGCCGCGGCCGCGGCCTTGGCCCCGCCGCCGAACAGCTTCTCGAACACCGCCCGCGGGTTGGCCTCCGGCGGCAGCGGCAGGTTCTCGTTCGCCCACGACAGGTTGTACTGGTAGGCACACGCATAGCCGGTGTCGCACGACCCGTACAGCCGGCCGGCCTCGGTCCCGAGCTGGAGCGAGTCGATCCGGGTCAGGTGGCCGACCTTGCGGGCGGCGACCTGGTCGACCGAGATGCCGAGCCGGAGCTTGGCCCCGCCGGTCTTCCAGGCGTGGCAGCCGGTCAGGAACGAGGCCCCGGACCGGGCGTGGTCGCCGGGGCCGTCGCCCCAGTCGTTGGCCGCGTCGTGGGCCAGCCCGGTGACGATCTGGAACCGGCCTTTGAGCGGCTCCATCGGGGCGAAGGTCTCGTTCAGGGCGTAGTCCTTGCCCTCGCCCTTCGGGAGCCAGCGGGCGTAGTTGCAGCCGTTCGGGAAGCCGAGGAAGGCGGCCCGCAGGGGCATCCCGCCCGGGGTGACGGCCAGCGGCCGGCCCTTCACCGCCGGGAAGGCGGCCGGGGCTAGGGATTCGAGGCCCGGCAGGGCGACGCACGCCCCGAGGCCGCGGAGGAAGGCCCGGCGGGACGGACGGGAACGGCTCATGGTTTGGTCGCCTCGATTCGGTGGCACAGGCCTCCCGGCCTGTGCTTGAACCCGCACAGGCCGGGAGGCCTGTGCTTGAACCCGCACAGGCCGGGAGGCCTGTGCCACCTACTTTGGTTTCGGCTCTTCCTTGACCTCGGGCTTATGAACGGGCGCCATCCGCTTCAGTTGGGGCGGGCGGGTCAGCCGCGGGCCTTCGCCGGCGTCGCCCCGCCGCAGGAGGAACTGCGGGCTTTGCGTCACCCCGGCCAGGAGAACGGAGAACTTCCCGCCGCCGGCGGCCAGGTCGGCGGCGATCCGGTCCACCGTCGGGGCGTCGGCCGGTTCGAGGCCCCGCCCGAGGGCGTAGGTCAGGAGCTTCTCGGTCACACACCGGTAGAACACGTCCTTCCGGGCGGCTAGCGCCCGGGCCAGGTCGGCCGCCCCGGCGATCGGCTCGCCGGTGGCCAGCTCGGTCCGCGGGTCGACCGGCCCGCCGGCGTCCCGGTCCCGCCACCGACCGGTGGTGTCGAAGTGTTCCAGGGCCAGCCCGATCGGGTCGAAATGGGCGTGGCAGGCGGCGCAGGACTTCTGCTCGCGGTGGGCGGTGAGCTGCTCCCGCAGCGTCTTCCGCTCGCCGGGCGTGGCCGCGTCCTCCAGGTTGCCGACGTTCGGCGGGGGCGGCGGGACCTCCCGGCCGAGCAGGTTCTCCAGCACGAATAGCCCGCGCTTGACCGGCGAGGTGCGGTTCGGGTTGGAGGTCGAGAGCATGACGCTGGCGTGGGTCAGGACCCCGGCCCGGCGGCCGTCGGCCGGCAGCGGCACCCGCCGGAACTCCTCGCCCTTGACCCCTGGGATGCCGTAGTGGGTCGCCAGCTTTTCGTTCAGGAACGTGTAGTCGGCGGTCAGCAGTTCCGCGAGGTCACGGTCCTCACGGGCGACGAACTCGAAGAGCAAATCCGTCTCCCGCTTCATCAGCGGCCGCAGCGCGTCGATCCAGTCCATGTCCTTGAACGTGGTCGGGGCGAGCAGGGCGTTGCGGGTCCGCAGCCATTGGCCGGAGAAGTCCTCGAAGAACCGCCCGGCCTTCGGGCCGGCCAGCATCCGCCGGACCTGCCGGCCGAGGTTCGGCCGCAGCTCGCCCTTGGCGGCCAGGGCGGTCAGCTCGTCGTCCGGCAGGCTCAGCCACAGCAGGTACGACAGCCGGGCCGCCAGGGCGTAGTCGTCGAGCGGGTGGACGGCGGCCGGGTCGTCCGGCCGGGGTTGTAGCTCGGCCCGGAAAAAGAACCGCGGGGAGGTCAGGACGGCGGTGATGGCCCGGCCGACCCCGGCCTCGAACGACGGCTCGGCCAGGGCCAGGTCGGTCAGCCGGTCGAGGGTGGCCGGCTCGACGGGACGGCGGAAGGCCCGGCCGGCGACCCGGGCCAGGATGTCCCGGGCGTAGGCCCGGCGGGCGACCGGGTCGGCCGGGGCCGGGCCGCGGAAGAAGACCCGGGTGTGCGACTCCGGCCACGCGTAGATGTCGGTCCCGAGCGGGCCGGTGACGACCGCCTTCGGGGCCAGCGGCAGCGGCTTGGCCCGCTTGGCCCGCTCCCCAGCCGGCTCGGTGGCGACCACCAGTTCGTGCGCTCCCTTCGGGAGCGTGACCTCGCCGGCGATGGTATAGGTCCGGTTGCCGCCGACGCTGACCGTCAACTTCTCGCCGACCGGCCGGCCGCCGAGCGTAACCGCGACCTCGTAATCGCCGGCGAACTCCTGCCACCCGCCGACCCCGACCTCGGCCTCGACCCGGTAGCGGCCGTCGTGCTTCAGCTCGACCTTCGCCGCCCGCTCGGCCCGCTTGCCCTCGGCCGGCTTCGGGCGGTAGTCGGCCGGCCGGATTTGGACGCGGGGGTGGCGGGGGCCGTCGAGCACCAGGGCGGCCTCGACCACCTTCTCGGCCAGGCCGAGGTACGTCTCGACCAGGGCCGGGGAAACGGTCAGGGCGTCCCCGATGTTGTCGAACCCGAACGCGGTATCATCCGGCGGCAGTTCCGCGGCCAGGTCCAGGTCGATGCCGAACAGGTCGCGGACGGTGGACTGGTACTCCATCCGGTTGAGCCGGCGGACCGTGACCCGGCCGGGGTCGGGGCGGGCCGGGTCGACGCCGAACGCCGTCCGCTCGACCCACCGGGCGATGGCCCGCCGCTCGGCGTCGGTCGGCCGGTCGGCCTCGGCCGGGGGCATGAACTCGTGCCGGACCGTCTTCCAGACCTCTTCCCATTTTCCACGGTCCGAACCGCCCGCCTTCGCGGCGAGCAGCTCGTCCAGCGCGAAGCCGCCGCGGCGGTTGCCGTCGGCGTGGCACTCGAAGCAGTACTGGCGGAAGAGGGCTTGACCGTCCGGTCCGGTCGCGGTCGGTCGCGGCGGCGGGAGGTCGGACGCGCCGCGGGCCGGGTCGAAGGAGATGGTGGCCACAGCGGACAGGCCGACGACGCCCGCGAGGGCTCGGCGGAACCACGGGAAGCCGGCCAGCCCGGAGGTGTGCATCGGTGTCCGGCCTCCGAGGAAGGACCACGTCCCCCGACCGCCGCCCGTCGAGGGATAAGCGCGTTTTACGCCCGGCGTGGCCCTCCCGCCAGCCGAACTGCCGGGTGGCGGGAGGGCCGGATCGGGTTTTGGTTGGATGGCACCGACCCCCCGGCCGTTGCAGGCCGCCCGCCGGAATCGGCCGGGAATGTGGTTGGCCCGGCCCGGCCGGCGGGCGATACTGGGGTGCGCGACCAACCCCCGGGGCGGTCGCCACGGGGGGCGGCCATGGGCGAGACGAGCCGGCGGGGGTTCCTCCAGGCGGCCGCGGTCGCCGCGGCGGCCGGGCCGGCGGTCGCGTCCGTCGGCGCGGCGGCGCGGAAGTACCGGATCGCCGTCATCGGCCGGACCGGGCAGGGGGACTACGGCCACGGCCTCGACACCGTCTGGCTGCGGACCGACCGGGCCGAGGTCGTGGCTGTGGCCGACGAGGACCCGAAGGGCCGGACCGCGGCCGCCGCCCGGCTGAAGACCCGGGTCGAGTACGCCGACTACCGGGAGCTGCTGGCGAAGGAGAAGCCGGAGATCGTCGCCGTGGCCCCGCGCTGGCCGGACTGCCACCGGGACATGGTCGTCGCTTGCGCCGAGCACGGTGCCCACGTCTTCCTGGAAAAGCCGGTCGCCCGGACGCTCCGCGAGGCCGACGAGATGGCGGCCGCGTGCGACCGGCACAAGGTCAAGTGCGCCGTCGCCCACACCACCCGCTCCAGCCCGCGGACGAAGGTGGTCCGCGACCTGATCGCGGCCGGCCGGATCGGCGACATCCTCGAACTCCGGGCCCACGGCAAGGAGGACGGCCGCGGCGGGGGCGAGGACCTGCTCGTCCTCGGCACCCACCTGTTCGACCTGATGCGGCTGTTCGCCGGGGACGCCCGGTGGTGCTTCGCCCGGGTCAACCAGGGCGGCCGGCGGGCCGGCCCGGAGGACGTCCGCCCGGGCGGCGAGCGGATGGGGCCGGTCGCCGGCGACCACATCGCCGCCCAGTACGGGTTCGACGGGCTGCCGGTCGGGTCGTTCTACAGCCACAGGGCGAAGGACGGGGCCGGCCGGCGGTTCTGGCTCGGCATCCACGGGACGAAGGGCGTCATCCACCTGGCCACCGGCGGGCTGCCCGCCGCTTACCTGTGCGAGGACCCGTCCTGGATGCCCGGGGCGGGCAAGGCCGGCTGGCAGGAGATCACCTCGAACGGCCTGGGCAAGCCCGAGACGCTCGACCCGAAGGAGGTCGGCAACGGCAACCTGCCGGCCGTCCTCGACCTGATGGACGCGATCGAGCAGGACCGACCGCCCGTGTGCAGCGTCACCGACGGCCGGGCCGCGCTGGAAATGGTCCTGGCCGTCTACGAATCGCACCGGCTGGGCACACCCGTTGACCTGCCACTGAAGACCCGCGACCACCCGCTCGCCGGGTGGCGATAGGCCTCCCACCCGGGCCGAAAGGCCCGGGTCCCTTCCCCCGGAGCCTCCCATGCCCTCCCGCCGCACCTTCATCACCCGATCCGCCACCGGGGCCGCCGCCCTGACCCTCCCGTCCGCCGCCCCGGCCGCCGGCCGGGCCGACACCCTGGCCGTCGCCCTCATCGGCTGCGGCGGGATGGGCACCAACCACCTCCGGCAACTGGTCAAGAACCCGCGGGTCCGGGTCACCCACGTCTGCGACGCGGACGCCGACCGGCTGGCGGCCGCGGCCAAGCTGGCCGGCGGGGACGGGGTGAAGGCGGTCAAGGACCTGCGGGCGGTGCTCGACGACGGGTCCGTCGCCGCCGTCTGGGTCGCCACCCCGGACCACTGGCACAGCCCGGCCGGCGTCCTGGCGGCCGACGCCGGCAAGCCCGTCTACGTCGAGAAGCCGATGAGCCACAACGTCCGCGAGGGCCGGCTCTTGGTCGAGGCCGCCGCCCGGAACAAGGTGGCCGTCCAGGTCGGCACCCAGAGCCGCAGCACTATGACCGTCCGCGAGGCGATCGACCGGGTCCGCGGCGGGGCGGTCGGCGAGGTCTTGGTGGCCAAGGCGTGGAACAGCCAACTCCGCCGCGACCTCGGGCGGGTCAAGCCGACCGCCCCGCCGCCGGCCCTCGACTGGGAGCTGTGGCAGGGGCCGGCCCCCGAGGCCCCGTTCTACCCGAACCGGGTCCACGGCTCCTGGCGGTTCTTTCACGACTACGGGGCCGGCGACATGGGCAACGACGGCGTCCACAACGTCGATGTGGCCCTGTGGGGGTTGGGCGTCGAGACGCTGCCGAACCGGGTGACGGCCCTGGCCGGCAAGTACTTCTTCGCCGACGACCAGGAGTGGCCGGACACCCAGTACGCGGTGGCCGAGTGGGACCCGCCGGGCGGCAAGGGCCGGACCCGCCAGTTCGTCTACGAGCAGCGCATCTGGTCGCCCTACGTCCAGGAGGGGTACGAGAACGGCAACGCCTTCTACGGCACGAAGGGGATGCTGGTGATGGGTCACACCGTCGGCTGGAAGCTGTACGGGCCGAAGAACAAGCTGCTGGAGGAGATGACCGGCGGGGTCGATCTACCCGCGCACCACAACAACTTCCTCGACGCCGTCACCGGGGTCGGGGAGCCGAACGCCCCGGTGCTGGCCGGGCACCTGGCGGCCGGGGTGTGCCACCTGGCGAACATCGCCGGGCGGCTCCGCCGGACGGTCGAACTCGACCCGGCGGCCGAGGCCGCGACCGGCCTGCCCGAAGCCCAGGCGATGCTCCGCCGGGCCTACCGCCCCGGCCACTGGGCAGTCCCGAAGGGGGCGTGAGGAACCGGTCAGGGGGCGACCGCCAGCCGGTAGCAGTGGTCGAAGAGGAGTTGCCATTCGAGGAGCTGCACCTGCCGGGCCGTCGCCTCGTCGGCCGACCCGGTATCGCGGGCCCGCTCGCAGAAATCCACGAACCCTTCGGGGGTGCGGAAGCCGTGTCCGACGGCCGGGGCCTCGGCCCGGAGCCGGTCGAGGACCGGGTGCGGCCCGACCCGCCGCCACCAGTACTTTGAGTTGGCGGCGTCCGGTTCCCGGCGGTGCATGACGGCGTGCCAGAACGACCCCTCCGGGGTGTGTAGGTCCTGGCTGATCGTGTGCGATTCGTCGAGGAAGTCGAAGAGGAGCCACAGCCCGGCGTGGCAGGCCCGGGCGGCGTCGGGGTCGGCGACGGCCCCGCCGAGGTCGCGGAGCGGGTCGAACCGGGCCAGGGCGTCCTGCCCGGCGGCGACCGGCTCGCCCGGCCCGAGGGCCGGCAGCCGGGGCTCGGCCAACAGGGCGGGCACCGCCGGGCCGTAGGCGGACGGGTCGAAGGGGGAGGTGGGCATGGCCGCCGGGTGCTAGGGGACCCGCCGCTTGAAAGTGTACACGCTCGACCCGCGGCGGCGGTCGGCATCCGGGGTCATGGCGTGCGTAACCAGCTCCCAGCCCTTGGAGCCGAGGTGGTTCAGGACTGCGAGACGGTGTTGCTCGTTGTGATCGTCGATCTTCGGCTCGGGGGTGACGTTGAGCTGCTGTGCCAGGTGCCGCCAGGCCGAGGCGACGACGGTACGGCCCGCCTCGCTCCAGGTGTGCCGCTCCGCGTCCAGGGTGGCGTACTCCCACTTGTCCACGGGTTTGGCCTGTGGCGGGTCGGCGGCTGCCGGCTGGGGCCACCGGCTCGCGGCGAACGCCGCCACTGCCACGGCCAGGACGAGGACCGGGAATCGCCAGCTCATCGGTTGTCCTCCGCTCACGCTAGGATTTCGCGGACGACGGTGCCGCTCACGTCGGTCAGCCGGTCGTCCCGGCCGTTGTGTCGATACGTCAGCTTCTCGTGGTCCAGCCCGAGCAGGTGCAGGACGGTGGCGTGCAGGTCGTGGACGTGGACCCGGCCGTCCACCCCCCGCAGCCCGAACTCGTCGGTCGTCCCGTGGACGGCCCCGCCCCTCACCCCGCCGCCGGCCAGGAGGGTCGTGAACCCGTAGGGGTTGTGGTCCCGGCCGGTGGTCGCCTCGCTCATCGGGGTGCGGCCGAACTCCCCGCCCCAGATCACCAGCGTCGAGTCGAGCAGCCCACGGTCCTTCAGGTCCTGGAGGAGGGCGGCGGTCGGGCGGTCGGCCCGCCCGCACAGCCGGGTATGGTTTCCTTCGAGGTCGGAGTGTGCGTCCCAGGCACTCCCCGCCCCGCAATACACCTGCACGAACCGAACGCCCCGCTCGACCAGTCGCCGGGCCAACAGACAGCGGTGGCCGAACTCGGCCGTCGCCTTGTCGTTCAGCCCGTAGGCGTCCTTCGTCTTGGCGCTTTCTCCCGACAGGTCCACGGCCTCCGGGGCGGTGGCCTGCATCCGGAAGGCCAGCTCGTAGGCCGCCTGCCGGGCGTCGAGCTGGGTGTCGCCGGGCCGGTCGCGGCGGTGGAGGTCGTTCAATTCGCCGATCAGGGCGAGCTTGTCCCGCTGACGGGCGGCCCCGACGGCGGCCGGGGTGTTCAGGTTCAGGACCGGGTTCGGGCCGCCGCGGAAGAACGTCCCCTGGTAGGTGGCCGGCATGTACCCGGTGCCCCAGTTCCGGGGGCCGCCGAGCGGCTCGCCGCCGTCGGTCAGGACGACGAACCCGGGGAGGTTGCGGTTCTCGCTGCCGAGGCCGTAGACGGCCCACGACCCGAGCGACGGCCGGCCGGCCAGGACCGACCCGGTGTTCATCTGGCAGACGCTGCCGACGTGGTTCAGCCCGTCGGCCCAGCAGGCCCGCAGTACCGCCCAGTCGTCGGCGTGCCGGGCCGTGTGCGGTACCCAGTCACTGAAGTCGAGCCCGGACTGGCCGTACCTGGCGAAGGTCCGCTTGCTGGCGAGCAGATTGTTCCCGCCGGTGCCCATTGGGGTCAGGACCTTGCCGAAGCTGGCCGGCAGCGGCTGGCCGTGCCGCCGGGTCAGCTCGGGCTTCGGGTCGAACAGGTCGACGTGGCTCGGCCCGCCCTCCATGAACAGGAAGATGACGGCCTTCGCCCTCGGCTCGAAGTGGGGCTTCTTCGGGGCGAGCGGGTCCGGCTCAGGCGAGCGGAGGGCGTCAGCCCCCCGAGCCTCTTCCGCGGCGAGTGCCGACAGGGCCACCGCCCCGAACCCGTTCCCGGCGAGGCGGAGGAAGTCGCGGCGGCTGGCGAACGCGGGGACGTGTGGCATGGCGGGTCCGGCGGGTTGAGGGTGCGGCCGGCCGTGATCGGGGGAGCGTCTACTTCCGCGGCCGCTTGTACTCGGACATCCCGGTTCGGACGATCAACGCCACCAGCCCGACAACGACCAGCAGCGAGATACCGTAGGCATAGTCCCCGAGTACGAGGGTCACCACGCCGGCGGACGCAATGGCCAGTCCCGCGAGTACCGCCGATGCGGCGCCCGGGGCGGGCGGGCGGGCGGTCCGGGGTGGGGTGGTCGGCATTGTCATGGCCTGGACTCCGGAACAATCCTCTTGAGCAGCCTGTCCCGCTCCTTCTCCATGTTAGCCAACGATTCGGTGAGCCGCCTCACCTCCTCGTCCTTCGAGGACAGGTGGGCCTCATGGGCTTTGCCGACGGACGCCAGATGCTTCTCGTTCTGCTCGGTGATCGTCCGGAGTGCCAGTTCGTGGTCCTTCCGGATCTCCTCCAGCGCGACCTTGTGTTCCGCCTGAAGGAGTGCGATCGTGCGGTCCCGCTGGGTCTTCAGGTCCTCCGTTTCCTGGCGTTGCCGGTCACCGAGGTACCGCGAAACCTGGCGCACGGCGAAGTAACACAGCACGAGGGCCGGGAACTGCTTGGCGATGTCGGTGAGTACGGGTTGCAGAGCGGGCCACTCCACAGCCACCTCCCGGTATCAATCGACGCACAGGAATTCGTTTAGGTTCAGCAGGGCGTGGCAGAGGTCGGCTAGGGCGTCGGCCGGCTTTCCGGTATGCCGTTCGAGGAACGCGGCCAGCCTCGCCGTTTCCTCGGTGCTCGGTGGTCGGCCGAGGGCCAGCAGGAACGCCCGGCCGGCGGGGTCGGCGGCGTCCTCCTTCGCCGCCCGGACCGCGAGGGCTTTCGCGTAGCCCAGGACGATCCCGTCGTTGAGCAGCGTCAGGGCCTGCGGGGCGGTGGTGGTCACGAACCGGCGGGCGCAGGTCTCGTTCCGGTCCGGGCTGTCGAACAGCCCGAACAGCGGATACCGCAGGTTCCGCCGGACGGCCACGTACACGCTCCGCCGGTTCCGCTCCGCCGGGTCGGCGGACGGCTTCCAGTTCGCCGCCTTCAGTTCGGCGGGTAGCTCCGGGAAGATGCTGGGGCCGCCGGCCTTCGGGTTGAGCAGCCCGGCCGCCGCGAGCATCGCGTCCCGCAGGGCCTCGCCGTCGAGCCGCCGGCGGGGGTAATGTCCGAACAGGCCGTCGTCGGTTTCCGCGCCGGACTGCTGCTGGTAGGCCGCCGAGGTCACGATCAGCCGGTGGACGTGGTTGAGCGACCACTTCTTCTCGACCAGTTCGGACGCGAGCCAGTCGAGCAGTTCGGGGTGGGTCGGTCGGTCGCCGGTGACGCCGAGGTCGCTCGCACTGGCGACGATCCCCCGGCCGAAGTGCCCCTGCCAGAGGCGGTTCACCACCGCCCGGGCGGTCAGCGGGTTCTTCGGCGACGCGATCCACTCTGCGAGGGCGGCCCGCCGGCCGCTGGTCGTCGCGGTCGGCTTGCACTCGGCGTCCCGGTCGTCGATCGCCGACAGGTAGCCGGGAACCAGTTCCTCGCCCGGCTTGTTCCACTGGCCCCGCTTGAGCAGCCGGGTCGGCGGGCAGTCCGGGCCGAGGTCGGTCATGGCCATCGCCCGGGGCGGGTCGGCCGGCTTGTCCTTTCCCAGCTCGGCCAGCTCCGCCGTCAGCGCCCGCCACCGCTCCCGTTCGTCCGGCTTCATCCCGCCCGAGACGTTCGCCGACCGACTATCGACCTGCTTGAAGACCATCGCCCCGAGCTGCCGCTCCAGCGGCGTCCGCTTCGCCTCCGGGATGTCCAGGATGCCGGCGTACTCGTCGCTGAACCGGCCCCGCTGGCGGACGCTCTCCTTCCGCCGGTACGGTTCCTCCAGCTTGGCCAACTCGGCCCGGGTCGCCGCCGTCCGTTGCTCCCACGCCGCCCGCTTGGCGTCGGCGGCGGGGTCGGCCTTCCCGACCGCCACATCCGTCGGCCAGTAGCCGGCGAAGAACGCCTGGAACCGGTAGTAGTCGGCCTGGGTGAGCGGGTCGGTCTTGTGGTCGTGGCACTTGGCGCAGCCGAGGGTAATACCCAGGAACGCGGCGGCCGTGGTGTCGGCGATGTCGTTGAGGATTTCTTGCCGCCGCTGCTCCAGGTTGACGGCGTTGTACTCGTCCGGGTAGTGCCGCAGGAACCCGGTGGCGACCAGGGCGTCCGGGTCGCCGGGGGACAGCTCGTCGCCGGCCAACTGCTCCTTGAGGAAGCGGTCGTAGGGCTTGTCGGCGTTGAAGCTCCGGATGACGTAATCCCGATACCGCCAGGCGTCCGGCCGGGGGTCGTCGGCCTTGAACCCGTCACTCTCCGCATACCGGACGAGGTCGAGCCACCACAGGGCCTGCCGCTCGCCGAACGCCGGCGACGCCAGGAGCCGGTCGACCACCTTCTCGTAAGCGTCGGCCGACTCGTCCTTGACGAAGGCGTCGGCCTCGGCCGGGGTGGGCGGCAAGCCGGTCAGGTCGAACGTCACCCGACGCAGCAGGGTCCGCTTGTCGGCCGGGGCCGAGTACGCCCGGCCGGCTTGGTGGAGCCGGGCGAGGATGAACCGGTCGATCGGGTTGGGTGCTGGGTACTCAGTACTGAGTACGGCCGGCACGACCGGCCGGCGGACGGGCTTGTACGCCCATTCGGCGGGAAGGTCGCCGGCCGGCAGCGGGGCCGCGGCCGACAGCACGAGGAGGACGGCGAGCGCGAACGGCCGCATGGGTCCGAGTCCTGGCCGGCAGCGGGGCAGGGGGCCGGAACGGCGAACACGGGCGGCCGGGGATGCCGCCCATCCACAGACGAGCATACCAGACCGGGCGGCCGGGGGAAATGAGAAACCGCCCGCCGGGGGCCCTGGAGTCGGCGGCCGGGCCGGGCTATCATCAGCGGCGGGAGGCCGGCGTGAAGACGGTCCGGATCGGCAACGGCTGCGGGTTCTGGGGCGACAACCTCGACGCCCCGGTCCGGCTCGCGCAGGCCGGCCGGCTCGACTACCTGACCCTCGAATACCTGGCCGAACTGACCATGTCGATCCTGGCCGTCCAGAAGGCCAAGGACCCCGCCGCCGGGTTCGCCACCGACTTCCTCGACGTGCTGGCCCGGCTCAAGCCGATCCTCATCGACAAACCCGGCCTCAAGGTGGTGACGAACGCCGGCGGGATGAACCCCGCGGGGTGTGCGGCGAAGGCCGCCGGGGTGCTGGCCGGGACCGGCCGGCGGGTCGCGGCGGTGTCCGGCGACGACCTCTTTCCCCGCCTGGACGAGCTGCTGGCGGCGGGACACCCGCTCGACCACCTCGACACCGGGGTGCCGCTGGCCGCCATCCGCGACCGGGTGGTCAGTGCGAATGCGTACCTCGGGGCCGAGCCGATCGTCCGGGCCCTCAAGCTCGGGGCGGATGTCGTGGTCACCGGCCGGGTGGCGGATGCGTCGCTGACGGTCGGGCCGGCGGCCTACGAGTTCGACTGGGCGTTCGATGACGCCCACCGCGACCGGCTGGCGGCCGGGACGGTGGCCGGGCACCTGATCGAGTGCGGGGCCCAGGTCACGGGCGGCTTGTGGGTCAACGCCGACGACTCGACCCGACTCGGCGAGGTCGGCTACCCGATCGCCGAGGTCGCCGCGGACGGCTCGTTCACGATCACCAAGCCGGACGGCACCGGTGGGGCCGTGAACGAGGAGACGGTGGCCGAACAGCTCCTGTACGAGGTTGCCGACCCGGCCCGGTACTACACCCCGGACGTGGTGGCCGACTTTACCACGGTTCGATTACGGCAGACGGAGCGGGACGTGGTGGCCGTGACCGGCGGCACGTCGGCCGGCGTCACCGACTCGTACAAGGTCTCCATTGCCTACCGGGCCGGGTACACGGCCGCGGGGACGCTGGTGATCGCCGGGCCGGGCGCCGCCGAGAAGGCCCGCCGGTCGGGGACCATTATCCTGGAGAAAATCCGGCAGGCGGGGATCACCTTCGAGGCGGCCAACGTCGAAGCCCTCGGGGCCGGCGACTGCGTGCCGGGCGTGGTGACGGCCACCGCCGACCCGCCGGAGGTGGTGCTGCGGGTGGCGGTCCGCGACCCCCGCAAGGCGGCCGTCGAGCGGTTCACGAAGGAGTTCGCCCCGCTGGTGACGAGCGGGTTCGCCGGGACGACGGGCTACACCACCGGCCGGCCGCCGGTCCGGGAGGTGTTCGCCTACTGGCCGGCGCTGATCGCCAAGTCGGCGGTCACGCCAGTGGTCGAGGTGGTTTGAAGCGAGCACAGTCCTCCCGGCCTGTGCGACCAAAGCCTCTGGTGGCACAGGCCTCCCGGCCTGTGCGGGGGGTGACGCGATGCCGGCCGTCCCGCTCTCGACGATCGCCCACGGCCGTTCGGGCGACAAGGGGAACCACGCCAACGTGGCGGTGATCGCGTATACCGACACCGGGTTCGCCTGGCTCCGGGACCACCTGACCGCGGCCGCGGTGGCGGAATACTTCGCCCCGCTCGGGCCGTCCCGGGTCGAGCGGTTCGAGGCGGCCAACGTCCGCGGGCTGAACTTCGTCCTGTACGGCGCCCTGGCCGGCGGGGCGAGCCGGTCGCTCCGGACCGACACCCAGGGGAAAACGCTGGCCGTCGCCCTCCTGCGGATGCCGGTGGACGTACCCGACGACTTGGTGAGCCGATGAGCGACCTCGTGCTGTACGAGCTGCGGCCGCCGGCCGCGGTCCTGACCGTCAACCGCCCGGACCGGCGGAACGCCCTGAGCCGGCCGCTGGTCGCCGCCCTGGCCGACGCCTTCGCCCGGGCCGCGGACGACCCGGCCGCCCGGTGCGTCATCCTGACCGGGGCGGGGCCGGCGTTCTGCGCCGGCATGGACCTGGACGAACTCCGCGGCACCATCGAGAAGGCCGACGAAGCAGAACTCGTCTGGGACGACGCGGCCAAGCTGTCGGCCCTGTACGAGCAAATCTACACGCTCCCCAAGCCGACCGTTGCGGCGGTGAACGGGGCGGCGGTCGCCGGCGGGGCTGGGCTGGTGACGGTCTGCGACTTGGCCGTGACCGTCCCCGACGCCAAGTTCGGCTACCCCGAGGTCCGGCGGGGGTTGGTCGCGGCGATGGTCATGCCCCACCTCTTGCGGCACGTCGGCGAGCGGGCCGCCCGGTGGCTCTTGCTCACCGGCGAGCTGATCGACGGGGTCGACGCCCTCCGGGTCGGGCTGGTGAACGCGGTCGTGTCGGCCGCCGACCTGATGCCCCGGGCCGAGGCCTGGGCCCGGTCGCTGGCCGAGGGCGGGCCGAAGGCCCTGGCGGCGACGAAGGACATCCTGCGGCGGTGCTCGCACCAGGCGGTCCCGGTCGCCGACCTGGCCCGGGCCAGCGCCGAGCCGCGGCTGACCGACGAGTGCCGGGGCGGGCTGGCCGCCTTCTTCGGCAAGAAGCCGGTTCCGTGGAGCCCGGGGCAGGACGGGGCCGGACCGCCATGATGCCGCCGGACTGGCGCCCGCCGACCCTGACCACCGAGCGGCTCGTCCTCCGGCCGTTCGAGGAGGCCGACGCCCCGGCCCTGTTCCCCCTCGCCGCCAACCCCCGCGTCACCCGGTTCACCCTCTGGGAGCACCACCGGACCCTGGACGACACCCTCGTGTTCGTCCGCGACTACGCCCAGTCGCGGTACATGGAGGGCACGCCTGAACCCTACGCCATCACGCTGAAGGACGACCCGGCCGGCCTCCCGGTCGGGGCGGTCGGGTGCTTCTGGGCGTCCCGGCCGAACGCCGCGATGGAACTCGGGTACTGGCTGGCCGAACCGTACTGGGGCCGGGGGTTGACCGCCGAGGCGTGCCGGGCGGTGGTGGCGGAGGCGTTCGCCACCTGCCACCCCGAGCGGGTCCAGGCCCGGGTGATCGCCGGCAACGGGCCGAGCCGGCGGGTGCTGGACAAGCTCGGGTTCCGGTACGAGGGGGCGTTGCGGTCGGCCCTGTTCCGCCGCGGCCGGTACGAGGACGTGCTGTACTACTCGATCTTGCGGCCGGAGTGGCCGATGTGATACGGGGCGGGTTGCCCGCGGTCACGGAGGGTCGCCGATGCGCCGGTCCGCTCTCTTCGCCCTCGTCCTCCTCCCCGGCCTCGCGCCGGCCGCCGAGCCGGCCCCGGAGCTGGCCGCCCTGCTCAAGAAGGCCGGGCCGTACCGGCCGGCCGCCAGTAACCTCGCCTGGCGGCAAATCCCCTGGGAGATCGACCCGACCGCCGCCCTCAAGGCGGCGAAGGACGAGCAGCGGCCGCTGCTCGTCTGGCTGGCCGGCGGCCGCAAGCGGGACGGCAGCCCGCTGGAGCGGTGCTGAGGGTACGCCGCCGGGCTCCGTGCGGGCCCCCTGAACGACCCGACCCTCGTGAAGCTGGTCACCGACAACCTCGTCCCGGTCGCCCTGAACACGGACCGACTGCCCGACACCGCCGACGGCCGGTTCTTCCGCAAACTGCTCGGCGACTTCTCCCAGGGGCTGTGGGTGGTGACCCCGGCCGGGAAGGTCCTCGGGTTCCACTACCACAAGACCCGGCCGACGGACTCGTGGGCCGAGAACCAGAAGCGGTGGGCCGCCGACACGGTGGCGTTCGTCCGCGACGCCCTGACGGCCGCCGGGCCGCTGCCGCCGCGGAAGCTCGACGGCCACGCCGACCCGCTGGCCGGCCGGGGGAAGGGGACCACGCCCGACGGCGACGTGCGGCTGGCGGTGGGCGTGGTCGAGCTGGACCGGGCCGGCCGGCATCAAGGCTCGCCGGTGGTCGATAGCGCCTACCTTTCGGCCCAACGCTGGGCGGCCTTCCACCCGCCGGCCGGGGCCGAGGTGGGCCGGACGTGGGCCGTCCCGGAGGACGCCGCGGGCCGGTTCGCCCCGGCGTTCAGCCCGATCACGGACGCGATCTTCTCGCCCCGGCCGGACGACGTAACCAAGGCCGACGTGACGGCCAAGCTGGAACGGGTCGGCGGCGGGTACGCGGTGGTCCGCTACGCCGGGACGTGGGAGACGTTCCACAACCGGGACGAGGACCCGAAATACCCGGTCCGCACGGCCGCGACCGGCGAGGGGGTCGGGGTCCTCGACGCCAAGACGGGGAAGCTGACCGCGATGGCCTGGGTGCTGACCGGCACCTACCGCAGTCACCCGGCGATCGACCGGCCGCGGGCGACGGCCGCGGTCATCGAGTGGTCCGAGAAGTGACAAGGATGCCGCACAGGCCGGGAGGCCTGTGCCACCAAGTCATGCTGCTTGGTGGCACAGGCCTCCCGGCCTGTGCGGCACTTGTTACGCACAGGCCGGGAGGCCTGTGCCACCAAGTCATG
>JAIEQN010000089.1 GCA_019747685.1 Gemmataceae bacterium | reverse complement strand
GCTTTCCTCCGGTCGCTCACGCCCCCCGGCTCGCCGAAACCAAATCCCCGGTCAGCTCAACAATTTCCCCACCTGAAACGTCAGCAGCGCCCCGAGGTAGGCCAGGGCGGTCATGTAGGCGAAGGTGAACGCCGGCCAGGCCCACCCGCCGGTCTCCCGCCGGATCACCGCCAGGGTCGAGGCGCATTGCAGGCACAGGGCGATGAACACCATCACCGACAGGGCCACCGCCACCGGGTAGCGGCCCTGGACCGTCCCCGGTGCCCACTCCCGGCGGACGGCGTCCTGCAACGCCGACGTGTCGTCGCCCCCCTCGTCCCCGGCGTCGTACACCATCCCGAGCATCCCGACGATCACCTCCCGGGCCGGGAAGCTGGCCACCGCCGCCATCCCGATCCGCCAGTCCCAACCGAGCGGCTCGAAGGCCGGCTCCAGCCACCGCCCGGCCCGGCCCATCAGGCTGTTCCGCTTCCACTCGCCGTTGACCGCGTTCGCGGCGGTGGTGGCGTCGGCCGCCGCCTTCTCCACCTCCTCCGGCACCTGCCCCTCCGGGTACTCCTTCACCTTCGCCTCGGCCTCCTCCTTGGCCGCCTCGGCGGCCGCCACCCGGTCCTCGTAGGACGTGCCGTCGGGGGCGGTGCTGGGGAAGTAGAGCAAGGCCCAGATCAGGATCATGGCCGCGAGGATGACCGTCCCGGCCCGGCGGACGAACGCCCACCCGGCGTCGGCCATCCGCCGCAGGATATTCCCCAGGGCCGGCCAGCGGTACGCCGGCAGCTCCATCACGAACACCGGCGTCTCGCCCTTCAGAAGGGTGCGCTTGAGGAGCAGGGCGACGATCGGGGCCAGGGTGAACCCGAGCAGGTACATGCCGAACAGGACCAGCCCGGGGAGCCAGCCGGGGTAGCCGTCGGTCAGGAAGGCGGCGATGAGCAGGACGTACACCGGCAGCCGGGCCGAGCAGCTCATCAGCGGGGAGACGAGGACCGTCGCCAGCCGGTCCCGGCGGTTCTCGATCACCCGGGCGGCCATGATCCCCGGGACCGCACAGGCGACCGACGACAGCATCGGAATGAACGACTTGCCCGAGAGGCCGCACCGGCTCATCAGCCGGTCCATCAGGAACGCCGCCCGGGCCATGTAGCCGCAGTCTTCGAGGACGGCGATGAACCCGAACAGGATGACGATCTGCGGCAGGAAGACGAGGACGCTGCCGACGCCCTTGATGATCCCGTCGGACAACAGGCCCCGCAGCGGCCCGGGGGCCATCCAGCCGGCCACGGCCTTCGCCGACAGTTCGCGGACGCCGTCGATCGCCTCCATCAGCGGCTTGGCCCAGAAGAAGATCGACTGGAAGACGAGGAACATCAGGGCCAGGAATACCAGGGTGCCCCAGACCCGGTGGGTCAGGACCTTGTCGAGCCGGTCGGTCCAGGTGACGGGCCGCTCGGCCGGCTTGGCCACGGCCGCACCGACCGCCGCCTTGACCCACCCGTACCGGGTCCGGGCCTCGACCGCCGGGACCGGGTGGCCTGCGGCGGCCAGCCGCTGCCGGGCGGCGGCCAAGTGGTCGCGGAGGGCCGGGCCACGGTCGGCGACGAGCCACTGCTCGACGTACCCGCCGATGTCGAGAATGAGACGCCGTGTCAGGAACGCCGGCACGTCCGGCCCGATCTCGGCCTGGAGGGCGTCGGCCTCGGCGTCGAACGCCGGCGGGAATGTCGGCCCGCGGGGGATCGTGCCGGACTCGGCGGTGGTCAGGACCGCGGCCGTCAGGGCGTCCAGCCCGACGCCCTTGTTGGCCTGGATCGGCACCACCGGGACGCCGAGTTGTTGGCCGAGCTTGTCGTAGTCGATCCGGATGCCCTGGGCGGCGGCCGCGTCGGTCATGTTGACCGCCACCACCACCGGCTCGCCGAGGCCGAGGAGCTGGCTGGTCAGGTAGAGGTGGCGGTCGAGGTTGGTGGCGTCGACCACCGACACGACCACGTCCGGGCGGGGTTCCTCCGGCCGGCGGCCGAGCAAGAGGTCGACCGCGACCATCTCGTCCGGGCTACGGGCGGCCAGGCTGTACGTCCCGGGCAGGTCGATCAGCGAAACGGGGAGCCCGCCGGGGGCGGAGTACCGGCCCTTCTTCAGCTCGACCGTCACACCGGGGTAGTTGCCGACCCGCTGCCGCAGCCCGGACAGGGCGTTAAACAGGGTCGTCTTCCCGGCGTTCGGGTTCCCGACCAACGCGACGGTAAGGGTCTTGGTCAACATGAGGGGAGGCAGAAGAGGGGCCGCAGATGACGCGGATTTCAACGCAGAGGGACGCAGATAAACCAAATTGTTTTTAATTCATGATTTTGTCCGATCCGCGTTTCTCTGCGTCCTCCGATCTGCGTCATCAGCGGGCCGGTCTTCATACCACCCGGACGGTGACGCCGGCGGCCTCGGCCCGGCGGAGGGTCAGCCGGCTGTTTCCCAGGCGGACCTCGATCGGGTCGCCGAGCGGGGCCACCGCCACCACCTCGACCCGCTCGCCCTCCATCAGCCCCAGCTCGTAGAACCGCTGGACCAGGTTCGGCTCGCCGGCCAGGGCGACGACCTCGGCCCGGCCGCCGACCGGGAGCTGGTCGAGGGTGGTCATCAGCAGGCCGCCGGGCAGCCGTCCACCGGGCGGACGAGGATTTGCGAGCACTCGCCGGGGCGGAGGCAGAGCCGGCAGCCGGCCACGTTCAACAGGCACGGCGACCCGGGCTGGATCACCTGGAGGCGGGACCCCTGGCGGATGCCGAGTTCGGCGAGCCGGCCGACCCACCCGGGGTGGCCGGACACGTCCTCGACCTCGGCCCACTCGCCGGCCCGGAGCATGTCCAGCGGCAGCATCATCGGCGGCCTCGGCACTACCTGACCCGAGCTTATTGAGACACCGTCTCAGGTAGTATCGGCGACGGGGCCGGCGGCGTCAAGAGAATTGTTGCGGGGGGGTGCGGAACGTGAGCCGGCCGGCGGATTCCCGCCAGCCGGGTCGGAGACGGGCGGGGTCGGCTACCGCCGTCGGCGGCGGAGGGCGAGGCCGGCCGCGGCGATCCCGGCCAGGGTCAGCCCGGCCGGTTCGGGGACCGCGGCCGGGGCGACCGGGGTGACATCCGCGAACGTCATCCCGACCCGGATCTCGTCGACGCTGAATGCCCCGGTCGAGTAGATGGTCAGCCCGGTGACGGTCGGCAGGTCGAGGGCGGTGTTCACCGCCCCGGCCCCCGGCTCGGGGCCGCCCGGGGTCGGGTTGACGTACAGGGTGAACCGGTCGTGGCCGGGCAGGAACTCGGCCTTGAGGACCAACAGGGCCGTCTCGCCGACCACCACCGGGACCCCAGACGACACCTGGAACGCCCCGCCCCGCTGCTCGACCACGTACTCGCCCAGGGCGTCCGCCCCCGGCTTGCCGATGAACAGCTCCGGCTCGGCGGGCGTCTCGAGGGTCAGCCCGAAGAACCCGTTGAACAGGCCCTCGTTCAGGACCCCCTCGGGGCGGAGCAGGACGCTCAGGTAGACGGTGGTGTTGTCCGCCCCGAGGGGGGCGGCGAGGTCCCGGGTCAGCCCGCCGATGCCGGCGAACACCGGCCCGGACGTGGCCCGGTTGCCGGAGGTCAACAGCCCGCCGAACCCGAGCGACCCGGGGGCCACGTCGAGGTGGTCGAAGACCGAGGCGTTGAACCCGCCGGGGACCCACGGGCCGGCGAACCCGAACCCGCCGGCGTTCCCCTGGAGGTCGCCGCCCGGCGGGTAGGCGAACCCGTCGTAGGCCAGCAGGGCGGCCGGGGCCGACCCGGCCCACCCGAGCAACAGGGCGAGAGCGAGGATGCCGCGGGCCATTCGTCCGTCTCCGCAGGAAGTCCCGCCGGATCGGGAGGCGACCGGCCGGGCCTGGGGATTATCCGGGGGCGGTTGCCGCCGTCAACCGACAGGCCCGCCTGACCGTGTCTCGGGTCGGTGGCACCGGCATTCGTGCCTGTGCTTCCCCTTGCACAGGCCGGGAGGCCTGTGCCACCGCAGATACGTCAGCCCGGCTTCTGCGCCCGCTCGGCCAGGTACGCGGCCAGGGCCTCGGGCCACGGCCGCGGGGCCGGGACGCCGGCGGCCGCCAGCTTGGCGTTGGACAGGACGCTGTACGCCGGGCGGCGGGCGGCCGCCCCGAACTCGGCGGTGGTGATCGGGGTGAGGTCGGCCGACGCCCCGGACCGGCGGAAGATTTCGGCGGCGAACTCGTACCAGGTACAATCGCCGCCGCTGGTGACGTGGTAGAGGCCGGTCGCCCCGGCCCGGACCAGTCCGGCGACCGCGTCGGCCAGGTCGGCCGTGTACGTCGGGGTACACCGCTGGTCGTGGACCACCCGCAGCGGCTTCCCCTGCCCGGCCACCCGGAGCATCGTCTCGACGAAGTTGCCGCCCTTCCCGCCGCTGCCCCAGACGCCGTACAGCCCACAGGTGCGGACTACCAAGTTGTCGGGGCTTTCGGTCAGGACGAGGTACTCGCCGGCCAGCTTGCTCAGCCCGTAGACGCCCACCGGCCCGGGCGGGTCGTCCTCGGTCAGCGGGCGGGCGGACCCCGGGTTCGGCGGCACAGACCTCCCGGTCTGTGCGGGATCAGCACAGACCGGGAGGTCTGTGCCACCAAGCTGTGGGGTGGCCCCGCGGGCGTCGAGGCCGAAGACGTAGTCGGTGCTGATCTGGACGAGCTTGGTGCCGGCGGCGTGGCAGGCCCGGGCGAGTTCGCGGACGCCCCAGGCGTTGACGGCGAACGCCGCGGCCGGCGCGGCCTCGGCCTTGTCCACGAAGTTGTAGGCGGCGCAGTTGACCAGTACCGCCGGGCGGAGGTCGGCGACGGCCGGGGCGATCGTCTCGGGCCGGGCGAGGTCGAGGTCGGCCCGGGTCAGGGGGACGACCTCGCCGGGGAGCCGGGGGACGAGGTCCCGGCCGAGCTGCCCGGCCGACCCGAGGACGGCGACCTTCATGGCAACCTCCGAACGGAGCACAGGCAGGAGTGCCCGTGCCACCAAGTCTCGCTCTTGGTGGCACGGGCACTCCTGCCTGTGCAATTCTCCCGGTGGCACAGGCCTCCCGGCCTGTGTTCGGTCGGCCTACTTCTTCTCCGGCGGCTTGGGCGGGGCGGGGGGGGCGCCGCCCGGCGGGGCGGCGGGGGCGGCCCCGGGCAGGAGCGGGTCGTTGCTGCTGTCGATGCTGGTCGTCTGCCGCTGCTCCAGCTCGACCTTGGTCTCGGTCCCGCCGATCACCACGGTCAGCTCGCCCCGGAGCTTGAGGCTGATGGTCGCCTTGACCACCCGCCCGGTCTGGGGGTTGTACAGGATGACGCTGGGCGGGAGTTGGTCGGCCGGGTCGATCGGCTTGGCCTCCATCTTCCCGTCCTTGATCTTGAACAGGAGGCCGTCGGTCCCCTCGGCCGGCGGCTTGTACGCCAGGGTCGGGACGACCTCGACCCGGTCCAGGTCCTTCTGGGTCGGGTCCTTCCCCTTGTAGGTCATCTTGTACGTCACGTCGTAGGTGCCGATCGGCCCGAGGTTGAGCACCTGCTTCTTCTCCCACGTCTCCCCGACCGCCTTCGGCTGGTCCGGGACCAGCCCGTAGGTCGGGTCGGCCATCTGGCGGAGGGCGTCGTCGGTCAGGACCTTCTTCAGCAGGCTGTCCATCTGGGCGCTGCCGGCCCCGAGCTTCTTGACGAACTCCTCCTTCCCGTCGACCTTCTCGACCGTCCAGTTCTTGGTGTTCAGGGTGACGCCGAACTCGGCCCCCTCCAGGTTCTTGAAGAAGTCCATCAGCCCGGGGTTGCCGGCCGACCCGGGGGCGTCCTTCTTGGTCGAGTCGTAGGTGATCGGGTTGCCGCTGATGTCGATCGACATCGTCAGCCCCTCGATCCGCTGCTTCAGGGTGGCCTTGTCCCCTTCGACCTTCTCGGGGGTCCACTTGAAGTAGAAGGTGCTGTCCTGCTTCTGGGTCAGGTCCTGGCCCTGGACCTTGATGACCTGGGTCACCTCGGTCTTCATCTTCTGGTAGAACGGCTTGTCCTTCTCCAGCTTCAGGGCGAAGCCCTGCTTCTCGGGGGCCTGGGCGGCGACGGTCGCCCCCAGGGCGACGGCCAGGACGCCGGCGACGGCCAGTCGGACGCGGGTCACGAGGGGAGCCTCCACGGGATGTTCGCCCGGCCGGGGCCGGGAAAAGTGCTCGTTGTTTTACCGACCGGGGCGGGCGGAGCAAGGGACCAGCGGTCCGGTGGCACAGGCCTCCCGGCCTGTGCTGTCGGCACGCACAGGCCGGGAGGCCTGTGCCACCAAGACCGGACCCGGTTCCCCTTGCCCGGGCGGGCCGGGCTGTGGCAGACTCGGCCCGGCCCGACGGAGCCCCGACCGTGCCCGCCCCCGACACCCTGACCGACCGCCCGGTCCTCGCCCCGCCGCGGCTGCCGGCCGAGGCCCCGGAGCCGGTCCGGGTTACGGTCGTCACCGCCCCGGAGCCGCCGGCCCGGCCGGCCGGGTTCGTCCGCCGGAACCGGACGGTCCTCCTGTTCGCGGCGCTCCTCCTGGTTACGGACCGGGCGGTCGGGCGGTTCGCCGGAATCTGGGACCGGCACTCGCCGGACGAGTACGCCGCCCGGGTCGGGGGCTGTGCCCGCGGGGCCCGGGACGTGGTGTTCGTCGGCGGGTCGCCGGTGGCCGAGGGGATCGACCCGGCCCGGATCGCGGGCGCCGTCATCGGCGGCAAGCCGGCGGATTCGGTCTACGCGGTCGGCCTGTCCGGCGGGACGACCTCGGACTTTTACCACGGCGTCCTGCGGGCCTGTCCCTCCCCGCCGCGGGTGCTGGTGTACGGGATCACGGCGAGCGACCTGAACGACAGCCGGCACGAGCCGCACGGCCCGTACTCGCTGATGACCTGGGGCGACTTGGCGGGCTGGGTGCGGGTCCGGCCGGAGTCGGCCGGGTGGGTGACGCGGCACTTCCTCAAGGCCCGGGTCGCTCAGGCGTCGGACCTGTACCGCTACCGGCACGGCGTCCGGATGTGGGCGGCGACCCGGGCTGAGGCGGTGATACCGGGGTGCTGCCCCGAGTCGAAGCGGGAGGCGGACGAACTGCGGCAGCGGGCCGACGCCCTGCGGGACGGCAACGGCTACGTCCCGGCGACGGGTTACTCGGTCGGCCGGTACGACCGGATCAAGGCGGCGGGGCTGCCGCCCGGGCCGTTCTCATACCTCGACAAGTACCGGACCGGGTCGCACCTGAAGTACCTGCACCGGCTCCGGGCGTGGTGCGACGAGCGGGGCACGGCCCTCGTCCTCATCGACATGCCGGTGACGGCCGACCTGGAGGCGAAGTACCCGATGGCGTGGGCCGAGTACCGGGACCGGCTGGCCGAACTCGAACGCGGCGGCCTGCGGGTGATCCGGGCGACCCGGGCGGCGGTCGGGCTGGGGGACGAGCACTTCGCCGACCTGATCCACCTGAACCGGGCCGGGGCCGCACGGCTGAGCGACTGGGTCAGGGGTGAGTTGGACGGCTACTGACCGACCCGGGGTTCCACCCCGGGCTATGGTGTGGCAGCCCTCCAGGCTGCGGGGAACCGAACCACCCGACCCCGAAGGGGTCACACAACGTAGCCCGGGGTGGAACCCCGGGTCGGTTGCGAGGCGGGTCACGGATGATCTTCGCCAGCCCGGCATTCCTCGTCTTCCTGCCGCTGGTGCTGGTGGCCTACCACCGGCTCCCCGGCAAGGGCCACAAGTACCGCTACCTGCTCGGGGCGAGCTGGCTGCTCTACGCCTGGATGAGCCCGCAGTACCTGTGGGTCATCCTCCTCTGCACCGTCATCGACTACTTCGCCGCCCTGCGGATCGAGGCGGCCCCCGACGACCGCGGCCGGCGGCGGTGGCTGATGCTGAGCATCGCCGCCAACCTCGGGCTGCTCTTCGCCTTCAAGTACACCGCCTTCGCCTACGACAACGCCGTCGGGCTGGCGCAACTCTTCGGCCTGCCGGCCGCCGACCGGACGTGGGACATCCTCCTGCCGCTGGGCATCAGCTTCCACACCTTCCAGGGCATTAGTTACACGGTCGATGTCTACCGCCGGCAGATCGCGGCCGTTCGCAGCTTCCGCGACTACGCCCTGTTCGTGGCCTTCTTCCCGCAACTGGCCGCGGGGCCGATCGTCCGGGCGGCCGAGTTCCTGCCGCAGATGGCCACCCCGCCGGCCGTCTCCGCGAAGCAAGTCGCGGACGGGCTGCACCTGTTCCTCGGCGGGCTGTTCAAGAAGCTGTTCCTGGCCGACACCCTGGACGCGCTGTTCGTCTCGCCGGTGTTCGCCGACCCGGGGGCGTTCGACCCGGCCGCCCACCGCTGGGCGTGCGTCGCCTGGGCGGCGCAAATCTACTGCGACTTCTCCGGCTACTCGGACATGGCGATGGGCTGCGCCAAGTGGTTCGGGTTCGAGCTGCCGGCCAACTTCGACCGCCCGTACCTGGCCACCAGCATCACCGACTTCTGGCGGCGGTGGCACCTGTCGCTGTCCACCTGGCTGCGGGACTACGTCTACTTCCCGCTCGGCGGGAGTAAGCGCGGCCCGGTGCGGACGTATGCGAACCTGATGGCGGTGTTCGTGATGTGCGGGCTGTGGCACGGGGCGACCTGGGCCTGGCTGGCCTACGGCGTCTACAACGGCGTCCTGATGAGCCTGCACCGGGCCTGGGACCGGTCCGTCACCGGACGCCCGCTCGCGGAGGCCGTCCGCTCCTCCTGGGCCTGGAGGTTCCTCGCCTGGGCCGGCACCTTCTGGCTGGTGACGGCCGGGCTGATCCTGATCCGGATGCCGTCGTGGGACGCCGGCGGCGTCCTGTTCCGGTCGCTCCTCGGCCTCGACCTGCTCGCGGGTTGGTCGGCGGCGGTGCCGGTGTGGGTGCCGCTGATCGTGGCGGCCGTCGCCGTCGGGCACGTCCTCGGCGGGCGGTGGGCGTTGCCGGCCCCGGTCCGGGCGGCGGCGTATGTGGGAATGGTGGTGCTGCTCGTCACCCTTACCCCCGGGGTCGGGAAGACGTTCATCTACCTGGCGTTCTGACCCGGTAGGGTGGGCGGAGGCCCGCCGCAGGCGGGACGAGGCCCACGCGGTAACTCCCGCGAATCCGCGTGGGCCTCGGCGGTCCTTCGGACCGTCTCCGCCCACCCTACAATACGCGCTCACAACTCCGGGGCGTTTCGATGCGGCGGTGGTCGGTCCTGGTCCTGGTCGCGGTACTGCTCGGCCTGGGCCTCGGGGTCGGGGTCTGGGCGGCCTGGGTCCGCGGCCCGTCCGGGCTGCCCGACCCGCTCCCGGTCCCGGCCGGCGACCAGGAGATCGCCTGGATTCACACGACCACCGGCGGCGACACCTGGTCGCTGTTCGTCATCGGGTTGAAGCGGATCGAGATGCCCGCCGACGGCCGCCCGTCGGGCTTGACCGTGGACGACCGCCGGGCCTTCCCCGAGCGATCGACCGACGTGCCGGAGGTCGTGGTCAGCCGGGCCGGGTACGACGGCAAACTCCGCATCCGCTGGTACAAGCTGTCGGGCGAGGCGACCACCGACCGGTGGGTGCGGGCCCTGGCCGCCCGCGACCCGGCCCCGCTGGCGGTCCTCGGCGGGTCGACCAGCGACCGGGCCTACGACCTGGCCGTCGCCCTGAACCGCCAGACCGACTGGCGCGGCGACCGGCCGCTGCTGTTCCTGACCACCGCCACCCTGGACAACGTCTACCCGCCCAACCTCGAACCGGACGACCACCCGCACCACTCCGAGCTGCGGAACCTGCTCGACCTCTACCCCCGCCGGTCGTTCCGGTTCTGCTTCAGCAACGCCCAGATGGTCCGGGCCGTGACCGACTTCGTGTTACAGGAGCCCTCCCTTCGGCCGGGGCCGACCGGCTACCCCGACCTGCACCTCGTCCTCGCCGCCGCGGCCGGGCCGTGGGCCACCCTCGGCGACCTCGCCGACCTCGGCCGGGGGCCGACCGTCTTCCCCCTCCAGTGGCAGGACGACCCGTACTCGGCCGACCTGTACGCCCAGTTCCGGGAGTACCTGTACGAGACGCTGAGCGGCCCCGGCGGGGCGGCCGGTCCGCCGCGGGTGGTCAGCGACCCGGCCTTCTCGGTCCCGTTCAGCGTCGGCGGGTTCAGCCGGCCGAACGCCGGCGAGCTGGCCGCCGTCCGCGAAATCCTCCGGCAACTACCCCCCCCCGGCGAGCGCTCCCTCGTCGTCGTGCCGACGGTCAGCGGCCCGGCCCGGCGGGTGTTGCTGGCCCTGGCGGAGCGGGTCCCCCAGGCCGGCCGGCGGCTGGTCGCGGTCAACGGCGACGGGGCGTCGGCCAACACCTACTACCGGGACGCCGAGTGGGCCTGGCCGGCCCGGTCGATCCCGATCCCGATGGTCTTCTTCACCCACGACCACCCGTTCGGGTGGGATGCCCCGGACGACCCGACCCCGCCCCCGGGCTACCGGCTGGCGCCCAAGAACACCACCGAGGAAGTCCGGCTCGACACCATGATCGGGCGGATCGTCGCGGACGCCGTCTTCCCGCCGGGGGCCGACCGGATCGCCGACTCGGCCGACGCGGTGGCGGCCCGGCTGCGGGCGAGGCCCGACCACTTCTTCGACGACCGGGGCAACCGCCGGGGCGAGTCCGGCGAGTACGTCGTGGTCGTCCGCCCGACCACCCGGTACGGCGACACCACCCCCGGGACGCCGCGGCCCGAAGCCGTCATCGAGGTCTACCGGCGGGCCGCCGACGGCCGGACGTGGCGGCCGGTCCCCCAGCCGACCGGCAGGCCGGTCGAGGTCCTGCCGGACCGACTGGACGACCGGGGGCCGCCGGAATGACCCCTGCTCCCGCACCCCCGCCGTTCCCCGTCCGCCGGTACGCCGGCCGGCTGGTCCCGCTCGTGCTGCTCTGGGTCGCCCTGGTCGGGTGGCTCGGCTGGCTGCTCTACTCCCGGGCCAACTGGACCCGCGAGGCGGATCAGGCCGACCTCCGCGAGTGGCTGAACGAGACCCGGGTGTTCCGCAAGACCCTGCCGGACCTGGTCAACGAGTACGCCGCCGCGGCCGACGCCGACCCGGCCCGGTTCCGGGCCAAGCACGACGAGCTGTCCGCCCACCTGGCGGCGATGGCCGAGCCGACCCGCAAGTACGCCGGCAAGTTGCCGCTGTTCCCGGACGTGTACGCCATCGCCGTCGACTACCCGGGCCGGCCGCCCCCGCCCGGCCGCGACGCCCACCCGGCCTGGGTCTCTCCCCTGCCCCGCCCCGGGGCCGACGCCAAAGACCGCGTCCGCGTCCTGGAGTACCCGGCCGGCGGATCGGCTGCGGTCATCCGCTGCGAGTACCGGGTCCACACCAACAACCGGTTCGAGCAGGAGCAGAAGGACCGGCGGACGTGGCAGATTCCCCTGGTCGCGTTCCTCGTCCCGAGCACGGCCGTGGCCGGGTTCGCCCTGTACCGGTTCCTCCGCCGGGAGCAGCGGCGGCTCTTGGCCGAGGAGCAGGCCAAGACCGAGGCCGAACACCGCGAGCGGGAGCTGGCCGAGGAGCGGGCGGCGGTCGAGAAGCGGGCGGCCGAGGCCGAGCGGGCGGCCCTGGAGCTGAAGTCGCAACTGTACGCCAACATCGGGGTCATGGCCGCCAGCTACGCCCACAACATCAAGAACCTCCTCGTCCGCCCGAACGACCTGCTCGTCCGCTGCGCCGAGGGCGACGGGATGAGCCGCGAGCAGCACGGGATGTTGCAAGAGGTCCGGGCCAGCCTCGGGACCGTCACCGAACGGTTGCAACAGATTCTGCGGACCGTCCGCCGCGACCCGAGCCGGGCCGAGATGACCCGGCTCGACCTGGGCGATCTGGTCCGGGAGGCCGTCCGGACGTGGGCCGAGACCGCCCGGGACAAGTGGAAGGTGGTGCTGACGGCCGACCTGCCGCCCGGCCCGCTGCCGGTGGACGGCGACCTGTCGCACCTGCAACAGGCGATCGAGAACCTGATTACCAACGCCCGGGACGCGACGTTCGAGATGCGGAACCACCTGCGGGAGGAGGCCCGCAAGGATGTCGGCCTCGACCCGGCGGCCCGCCGGCAGCGGCTGATCGACGCGGCCGCCTGGAAGGGCGAGGTGCGGCTGCGGGCCTACGCCGACGGCCCGTCGGCCGTACTGGAGGTCCGGGACAACGGCATCGGGATGACCGACGAGGTCCGGGCGAAGTGCCTGACGACGCACTTCACCACCAAGCGGGACAACGCCCTGTACGAGGGGTACAGCGCCGGGATGGGCCTGGGGCTGTCGTTCGTGGCGGTCGTCCTCGACCACCACCGGGCCGCCCTGGAGATCGACTCGGCCCCGCTCAAGGGGACGACCTTCCGCATCCGGCTGCCGCTGGCCGATGTCGATCCGGCCGTCCCGGTTGTGGCCCCCGCGGCCGGGGCGTAAGAAGGCGTCATGGACGCCATCATCCGCCGCCCCGGGCCGGCCGCCGGCCTCCTTGTACTCGCCACCCTCGCCGCGGCCGCCGACCCAACACCGCCGGCCGAACCGCGTGGCGACGACGCCCTCCAACTCCCCCCCGGGTTCCGGGCCGAGGTCGTCTACCGGGTGCCCCGCGAGCAAGGCTCGTGGGTCAGCCTGTGCGTCGACCCGAAGGGCCGGCTCATCGGCTCGGCCCAGTCGGGCAAACTCTACCGCCTCACCCTCCCGGCGAACGGCCAGCCCGCCCGGGCCGAGCCGATCCCGGTCGAACTGGGTGGTGCCCAGGGGCTGCTCTGCGCCTTCGACAGCCTGTACGTCGTCGCCAGCCGGCCGAAGGCCAGCGGCCTCTACCGGGTCCGCGACACCGACGGCGACGACCGGTACGACTCGGTCGAGCTGCTCCGCAAGCTCGACGGCGACGGCGAACACGGCCCGCACGCCGTCTTGCTCGGCCCGGACGAGAAGTCACTCTACCTCGTCGGTGGCAACGGCGTCCGCCTCCCCAACCCCGAACGGTCGCTCGTGCCGCGGAATTGGGCCGAGGACGCTCTCTTGCCGCCGGTCGGCCAGACCGACGGCCTCTGGTCGAAGGAAACGCCCGGCGGCTGGGTCTGCCGGACCGACCCGGACGGCAAGACCTTCGAGCTGGTCGCGGCGGGCTTCCGTAACCCCTACGACGCCGCCTTCAACCCGGCCGGCGAACTCATCACCTACGACTCGGACATGGAATGGGACATGGGCGTCCCGTGGTACCGCCCGACCCGGGTGAACCACGTGACCAGCGGGGCCGAGTTCGGCTGGCGGACCGGGTCGAACAAGTGGCCGGACTACTACCCCGACGGCCTCGGCTCGGTCGTAGACATCGGCCCGGGTTCGCCCACCGGCATGACCTTCGGCACCGGGGTCAAGTTCCCGGCCAAGTACCAGCACGCCCTGTTCATGGGCGACTGGAGCTACGGCCAGATTTACGCCGTCCACCTCGCCCCCGACGGGGCGACCTACGCCGGTACGCCCGAGCGCTTCCTGGCCGGGTCGCCGCTGCCGGTGACGGACATGGTCATCCACCCCGACGGGGCGTTGTACCTCGCCGTCGGCGGGCGGGGGACGGCCTCGGCCGTGTATCGGGTGACGTACCACGGAACGGAACCGACGACCCCGGCCCCGCCGCAGCTCGACCCGGGGGCCGCCGCCCGGGCCGAGCGACGCCGGCTCGAAGCCCTGCACGGCGGGACCGACCCGAAGGGGCTGGACATCGCCTGGCCGTACCTGTCGCACGCCGACCGCTCGATCCGTTACGCCGCCCGGCTCGCCCTCGAACACATCCCCGACGAAGTCTGGCAGGAGCGGGCGTTGGCCGAGAAGGACCCGCGGGCGCTGACGGCGGCCATGATCGCCCTGGCGCGGTGTGGCGGCCGCGAGTTGCAGCCGAAGATCGTCGCGGCCCTCGGCCGGCTAAACTGGGACACCCTGAACGAAGAAGCCCGGCTCGACCTCTTGCGAGCCTACGCCCTGGCGCTCACCCGGATGGGCGAGCCATCGCCGGAGGTGCGGGCCGAGGTACTGGGCCGGCTCGACGGCCGCTACCCGGCCGGGTCGTGGCCCCTCGACTGCGAGCTGTGCCAGCTCCTCGTCTACCTGAAGGCCCCGAAGGTCATCGACCGCACCCTGAAGCTGTTGGCCTCCGCTCCGTCGCAGGAGGAGCAGATCCACTACGCCGTCTGCCTGCGGGTCCTCAAGGACGGCTGGTCGTTGCCGCAGCGGCGGGACTACTTCCGGTGGTTCGCCCGGGCGGCCGCGGCCCGCGGCGGGGTGTCCTACGACGAGTACCTCGGGCAGGTCCGCAAGGACGCCCGGCGGCACCTCACGGCCGACGAGGAGAAGGCGTTGGCCGACGTGCTGGCCGAGCCGCCGGCGGCCGACCCGGTGGCCGAACTCCGCAAGCGGCCGGTGGTCAAGGAATGGACCGTCGCCGAACTGCTCGCGGACGTGGAGGCCGGGCCGGCCGGGCGGGACCTCGACCGCGGCCGGAAGGTGTACGCGGCCGCCACCTGTGCCAAGTGCCACCGGTTCAACCGCGTCGGCGGGATGACCGGGCCGGACCTCACCGGGGCCGGCGGCCGGTTCGACGCCCGGGCCCTGCTGGAGTCGATCGTCGAGCCGAGCAAGGTGATTTCCGACCAGTATGCGGCGTCGCGGATCGTGGACACCAACGACCGGGTGATCGTCGGCCGGATCAAGGATTTGACGGGGGACGAGCTGGTGGTGATGCCGGACCTGTTCGACCCGTCGGCCCTGGTCAAGCTGAAGCGGGGCGACGTGGCCGAGGTCGCCCCGGCCGCCACCTCGCTGATGCCGGCCGGGCTGCTCAACAGCTTCACCCGTGACGAGGTGCTGGACCTGGTGGCGTTCCTCCGCTCGGGGGCCGGGACCGCCGGGCCGCGGAAGTAGTACGGGCCTCCCGACCCGTGCTCGGTGAGAGCAGAGAGCGGGAGGCCCGCGCCACCGAAGCCGAGTTGACTCGCCGCCCGGCTTACGGCGGGTTGATCCAGTCCGGCTGGTTGAACAGGTCGGTGAAGATCGGGGTGTAGTCCGGGATCGGGGCGCTGGCCGGGGCCCCGGCCGCGTCGTACGTCCAGAGCGTCCCGGTGTACCCGAGGTTCGGGTAGATCGTGTCGAAGTCCCGGGTGATCTCCCGGAACCACGGGTCGGTGGCCGGGGAGTCGCGGCGGACGAACTCGAACAACTGCCGGCTCCGGGCCCCCTGCTGGGCGCTGCGGATCTCGTCGGCGAACTGGGTGGCGTACTGGTCGAACGGCGGGCCGTAGACGAACGTACTCTGCGGGTCGCCGGGGACCAGCACCCGGGTCCCGTACACCGGCCCCTCGTCGGTCACGATCGCGTCGGCCAGGGTCGGGTCGATGAAGTTCAGGGCGTGGGCCACGTCCCCGCCCTCCCCGTACCCGAACAGGATGGTCCGGGTCTGGTCCGAGTTGGTGAACCGGCCGAGCACCTCCCGGATTTGGGCGATCAGGTTCAGGTACCCCTGCCCGACGTTGGTCTGGCCGGTGGTCGGGTCGAAGCTGAACCCGAGCGGGGCCCCGTCGATGGCCCCGCCGTTCGGCCCGGACCGGAAGTACTTGGACGTGGCCACCACGAACCCGAGCCGGTCGGCCGCCGACTTGATCTCCGGGTCGTACACCCCGTTGATCCCGTTCGATCTGTTCCCGGCCGGGTCGAACGCGAACAGGACCGGGAACCGGCGGTCGGTGGTGAACCCGACCGGGAAGTAGTACGTCCACAGGCTGTCGGCCGCGTAGAACCCGATGTCCAGGGTCTGGAACGCCCCCTGCGGGACGAGCCCCCGGGCCCCGGCGAACACCTCCGGGGCCTGGTTGTACGGGCCGGTCGCCCGGACGGTGTCCACGTCGTCGATCCCGTCGGCGTTGGCGTCCCCGACGGCGAAGTTGACCCCGCCGAAGTAGGCGTCCTCGTAGGCCAGGAAGCTGCTCAGGTTGGTGCCGTCGAGGCGGTACCCGCGGACGGTCGAGTCCGACCCCGGGCCGCGGGTGGTCCAGATCTCGTCCGTCCCGTTCAGGTCGGTGTCCCCGGACGCGACGGTCACCCCGGTCCGGCTGTTCTGGTCGAAGGCGAAGAACGCCCCGAGCCGGTCGCCGGTCCGGGTGAACGTCTGGACCAGGGGCCCGCCGCCGACCCCGGCCCCGGCGATGATCTCGTTCCGGCCGTCCCCGTTCACGTCCCCGACGGCCACGTTCACCCCGCCCCGGAAGGTCACGTCGAAGGTGACCACGGAGTTGAGCAGCTTGCCGGTCGGGCTGAACACCCGGGCCAGCGGCCCGCCGCCGGGGCCGGGGCCGGTGACGATCTCGGCCTTCCCGTCCCCGGTCAGGTCGCCGGCGGCGACCGTCACCCCGCCCCGGAACCCGGCCTCGTAGGCGAAGAACGAGGCGAGCTGCTTGCCGGTCCGGTCGAACACCTTGACGTTCGGCCCGCCGCCCGGGCCGGGGGCGGTGATGATCTCGTCCAGCCCGTCCCCGTTCACGTCCCCGACGGCGACATCCACCCCCTGCCGCATGCCCGGGTCGTAGGCGAAGAACGCCCCGAGGCTCTGGCCGGCCAGGTTGAAGATCTGGACGACCGGGCCGCCCCCGGCCCCGGTCCCCATCACGATGTTGTTTTCCTGCGGGACCGGGGCCCCGGTCGGGAACACCCGGCCGACGGCGATCGTCGCCCCGGGGTTGGTCAGGTAGGCCGGGGTGGACCGGTCCTCCAGCACCTCCACCCCCAACCGCGGGGCCGGCGGGCGTCCGCCGCGCGACTTCGACATGGGTTCCTCCGTCCCGACCCCCGCGGGGTATCCGAACCGGGTGGTGTGGTGGGTCGACCTCCCGGCCGGCGGGAGGACCGCTCAACAATATCAGACGGGCCGGGGGCGGGCGGGGATTGGTCCGGGAAGTGGGGGCCGGCGGGCGGAGGCCGGGCAAACCTCGCCGGCCGGGGCGGCGGCACCGGTCGGCCGGGTCGGGTCAGAAGTTCCCCAGGGTCTTGCGGAACCGGTCGATCGACGCCCGGACCTCGACCGCCCCCTCCTCCGCGTCGGCCCAGCCCAACGGCTCGATCGTCACCCCCTCCAGCACCTTGTAGGTGCTGAAGAAGTGCTCGACCTCGCGGAGGAAGTGGTGGGGCACGTCGGACAGGTGGCGGATGTCGCCGAACAGGGGGTCCTTGTTCGGCACCCCGAGCAGCTTGAAGTCGTTCTGGCCCTTGTCCTTCATCTTGAAGATGCCGACGATCCGGGCCTCGATCAGGCACCCGCTGAACGTCGGCTCGTTGACCATCACCAGGATGTCCGACGGGTCCCCGTCCTCGGCCAGGGTCTGCGGGATGAACCCGTAGTCGCCGGGGTAGACGGCCGAGCTGTAGAGATACCGGTCCATCTTCATCAGGCCGGTGGCCTTGTCGACCTCGAACTTGGTCCGCCGGCCGCGGGGGATCTCGACGATCATGTTGGCCACCCCCTGCTCGCCGGTCCCGGGCGGGATCATCATGTAGTCGCGGAGGTAGTCGCGGCGGGCCATCATGCGGGGGCCTCGGGGCGGGGGACCGGGTTAGCTTACGCCCGGGCGGGGCCGGAATGGAGGTGCCGGCCGCCCGCCACCGCCCCGGGATGGTTCTGGCCCGGCCACACACCCCCCGCCTGACGAATCGGTTTGCGGCCCGACGAATCCGGCCGCGGCCGAACAAATCCCGGTCCGACCGCTTCCCCGGGCCCGGCCCCGGGCTATCACATCGTCGCCCGGCCACCGACCCCTTACCGAGTCCCCCGATGCGACGCCTCCCCCTGCTCGTCGTGCTCCTCGCCGCCGGCCCGGCCGCGGCCGCCGACTACCCGCAGGTTCAGCTCAAGAACGACGCCCTCACGCTGACGGTCTACCTGCCGGACGCGGAGAAGGGGTTCTACCGGGGCACCCGATTCGACCACGCCGGGGTGTTCGGCGAGGTCCGGTTCGCCGGGCACAAGCTGTTCGGCCCGTGGAAGGGCGAGCACGACCCGGCCAACAACGACGACATCGTCGGCCCGTGCGAGGAGTTCGGGATGGGGGAGCCGCTCGGGTGGGCGGAGGCCGAGCCGGGCGGGACGTTCCTGAAGATCGGCGTCGGCGAGTTGGAGAAGCCGAAGGATGCGAAGGAGTACCAATTCTGGGGGAAGTACAAGATCGTCAAGCCGCCGGCGTGGGCCGAGCGGCGGCGGGAGTCGACGGCGGGCGCGGTCCGGTCGATCGGCTGGGACATGTCGGCCAAGCTACCGGCCGGGTACGGCTACCACTACCGCAAGGACCTCGACCTCGACCCGAAGGACCCGATCGTCACCATCAAGCACCGGCTGACGAACACCGGCACCAAGCCGCTGGCCACGACGGTGTACAACCACAACTTCTTCAACGTCGACGGCGACCCGGTCGGGCCGAACTACGCGATCCGGTTCGGGTTCGCCCCGAAGGCCCCGGACCCGAAGGAGCGGTTCGCCGAGGTGGTCAAGCTGGACGGGAACGAGCTGCGGCTGGCCAAGTCCCTGTCGGAGGGGAGCATCTGGTCGGTGCTGACCGGGTTCGGGGACGGGACCGACCGGGCGTTCTCGATGCGGCACGCCCCGACCGGGGTGCGGGTGGACGTGTCCCACGACAAGCCGTTCGACCGGTTCGTGGTGTGGGGGGTGGGTTCGTGCCTCTGCCCGGAGCCGTTCCAGACGATCAAGCTGGCCCCGGGCGAGTCGGCCGAGTGGTCGATCGCCTACCGGTTCGCGGTGGAGAAGAAGTGACGGGTCGACCGGCGGCCGGGCGGTCCCCTGGGGTCGGTCCCGGCCCGCGGGCGCGGAGTGTCCCGGTTCCGGCTAGCAAAGTCGGCCGAGATCGGCTATAATCAAGTTGTCGGTCAAAAATCCGGATGCCTCCCCCTTCCCGAGAGCCCATCTCCGGACCCGGCAGACATCGCGGCCGCCGGCCGGGCCCACCGAGAGCCCCCGCCGGCGGAGCCGTCCGCCCGGGTCCG
Organism: Gemmataceae bacterium; assembly: GCA_019747685.1. Lineage (GTDB taxonomy): Bacteria > Planctomycetota > Planctomycetia > Gemmatales > Gemmataceae > Urbifossiella. Next base: position 935 of record JAIEQN010000089.1, on the reverse strand, counting down.
ACCCCCTCCAACCCCCACCCCCGCGGGTGAGCCACCCCCCACCGTGGGCGGCGGTGCGGCACGCACACGCTCACCCAACTTCCGACCGGAGACGCGGCGATGCGAACGTGCCGACTGGGCGATTCTGTGCAGGTCCACTACGTGAAGCGGTTCGCCGACGGGGCGGTCCGGACGTCCCGGGCTCGGGGCGGAGCCCCGGTGGACATCAAGCTCGGGACCGGCCACCCCCGGCTGCCGGGCCTCGGGGACGCTCTCATCGGGCTGGCCGAGGGCGGGACGGCGACCGTCGCCGTGCCGGCCGGGCGGGCCCACGGGCCGGCCGATCCGGCCCGGGTGCGGCGGGTGTCCCGGGGGCGGTTCGGGGACCAGGAGCTGGTCCCCGGAGGCCGGGCCCGGATGCGGGTCGGGACGGACCGGGTCCGGGTGGTCCGGGTGGTCGAGGTCGGCGGCCGGGCGGTGGTGGTCGACCTGAACCACCCGCGGTGCGGGCAGGCGGTGGTGCTGGAGGTCGAGCTCGTCGCCATCCTCGCCGACCCGGCCCCGGCCGGGCACTGGGGGCCGTGAATGACCCCCGCCGTACAGGAGGGACGGATGCGCGACGACCCGGACGGGCCGGCCGGCGGCGACCGCCTGCTGGCCTACGTGGCCGACCTCGAGTTGGAGGTCGACCGGCTCCGCCGGCAGGGCCGGTTCATCGAGAAGACGGCGACGGCCACGCTGGTCCGCATCCTCCGGCTGTGTACCGGGGCGGCCCCGGGGGACCCGCTGCCGACCCTGGCCGAGGTCGAGACCGCCGCCCGCGGGCTGGTCGAGGTGGTCAAGGACTTGCACGACTCGCCCGGCTACCACCCGGCCCACGACCAGGTGGTGGCGGTGGCCGTCCGGCCGCTGGTCGAGCAGGTGTTCCGGTGGCAGCAGCGGCTGACCGGGGCCCG
>JAIEQN010001144.1 GCA_019747685.1 Gemmataceae bacterium | reverse complement strand
CGCACGTCCACGGCCGCGAACCGGTGCGGGGCGGGGAAGGCCGACGCCAGCTCGGCGACGTGGGCCGCGCTGCGGCCGCAGCCGACGACCGTGTGACCGGCCGCCGCGAACCGCGGGACGAGCGCCCGCCCGAGGCCCCGGGTCGCCCCGGTGACGACGATCACCTTGGTACTCATGCGGGCCATTGTCCGCCGGGTGGTGGTGGTGGACAAGCCGGGGGACAGGGGAGATGATGGCGCCAGCCCGTAGGGTGTGTCGAGCCGGCCTCTCGGCCGGCGATGACGCACCGGCGATGTGTGGTGCGTCGTCGCGGACCGCGGACGGTCCGCTCGACACACCCTACAAACCCCACCCGACCGGAGCCTCCCCCATGCGCCTCGCACTCGTCCCCGCGGCCCTGCTCGCCGGGCTGCTCGCCGCCCGGGCCGACCTGCCCGAGCCGGAGAAGTTCGACGACGCCGGGTTCGTCACCGTCTTCGACGGCCAGTCCCTCAAGGGCTGGTCGGTGTCCGCGAAGACCGGCCACAGCGGCACCAGCAAGAACACGTCGGGCGGCAAGTGGGAGGTCAAGGACGGGGCCATCGTCGGCAGCCAGGACGTGCCCGGCAACGGCGGGATCGTCCTGACCGACAAGAGCTACGGCGACTTCGAGGTGGCCCTCCGGATGAACAACGACTTCGGCCCGGACAGCGGGCTGTTCCTCCGCAGCGACGACCGCGGCCGGTGCTACCAGGCGATGGTCGACTACCACGCCGGCGGCAACCTGATGGGCCTCTACGGGGAGGGCATCGGCGGCAAGCCGCACGCCCAGAACTTCACCTTCGGCGACAAGGTGACGGACATCCGGGTGAACGCCGACGCCCCGTTCAAGTGCCCGGTGTCGCCCGCGGACTGGCCGAAGCTGTGGAAGCACGGTGAGTGGAACGAACTCCGCGCCCGGATCGAGGGGAACCCGCCGCACGTCCAGACGTGGATCAACGGGGTGAAGTTCCTGGACTACACCGACACCGAGAAGCGGCTGCCGGACGCCGGCCGGATCGCCCTCCAGGTCCACGGCGGGGGGGACTACACGAAACAGTTCGTGCGGTACAAGGACATCCGGGTGAAGGAGCTGGGGAAGTAGCCCGGCCGAACCCCGGGCCGGGTCGCTACACTCTAAGGGTTGTCACGCGAGAACCCCGACCACCACGACCACGAGCCATGCCGACGTACCCCTACGAGTGCCGGGCCTGCGGGCACCGGTTCGAGGAGCTGCAATCGTTCTCCGAGCCGCCCTTGACCAGGTGCCCGGAGTGCAAGAAGAATAAGCTGGAGCGGCAGTTCGGCGGCGGCGGGGCGATCATCTTCAAGGGGTCCGGGTTCTACGAGACGGACTACCGGCGGGCCGGCGAGAGCAAGCCGAAGGCCGACGGCGAAGCCGCCCCCGCTGCCGAGCCGAAGGCCGACACCCCGGCCGCTTCCGGGGATGCCGCGCCGGCCCCGGCGTCGCCCCCGCCGCCGGCCGCCGACACGGGCAAGCCCGCGGGCAAGGGCGGGGGGAAGAAGGCCAAGTGACCACCCCGAAGGCCGTCCGCTGCCCGATCTGCGACCGGCCGATGCCGGGCGGCCGGGCCGACTACCCGGACTTCCCGTTCTGCTGCCGCCGCTGCCGGCTGGTCGACCTCGGCCGGTGGCTCGGGGAGGACTACCGGGTGCCCGGCCGGGAGGTCGAGGACGACCGATCCACCCCGGACACCGACCACTGACCCCGCCGGGACTCGCTCGCACCGGTCTCATTGGTTCCGGGCGGGTGTCCCACCCCACGCCCGAACCAACCCATTCGGCCGGAAGAAACACCGTCAGACCGACGCGGTTCGACCGCCTCACACGTCCGCGGGCTACAATTCCCCAGTTGCCCGATGTTCCCGGTCGAGTTGCGGGCCCGATGACCGTCCTGATCGACGGGTACAACCTGATGTACGCCCTCGGGCTGGCCGGCCCGAGCCTGCCGAAGAAGGGCCTGGAGAAGGCCCGCGGCCGGCTGCTCGACTGGCTGGCCGACGCCGCCCGGGACCGGGCCGAGCTGCTGCGGGTGGTGTTCGACGCCCGGCAGGGGCCGTTCCCGTCGGCCGAGTACGGGCACCGCGGGGTGCGGGTGCAGTTCGCCTTCGGGCAGACGGCCGACGAGCGGATCGACGAGCTGCTGCACGCCGAGCTGCGGCCGAAGACGATGACCGTCGTGTCGAACGACAACGCGGTCCGGGCGGCGGGGACGGCCCGGGGCTGTGCGGCCTGGACGTGCCCGGAGTTCGTGGACTGGCTTCTGGACCGCAAGCCGGCCGAGGTGCCCCCGCCGCCGGAGGCCGACAAGCCGGCCGACCCGCCCCCGGCCGCCGAGCTGGCCGCCCTCTTGGCGGCGTTCAACAACCCGAAGCGGCGGTGAGGACCGAACCGGCCGTTCGAACGAGAGGCGGCGATGAGTTCGCCGGGCGACTCGCGGTTCCTCTACGTCGGCTCGATCCCGCTCGGGGAGGCCGAGTCGACCCTGGACGACGGGTGTGAGTCCGCCGTCGGCCGGCGGGTCTACGTTGACACGCACAACGGTCACGGCTGGAGTCACCGCGGCCACTCCCTATACCCCGGCTACCCCGCCGTCCCGCCGCCGTTCCAGGTACGGGTCGGGCGGTTCTACGCCTTCCGATCGAACCCCCGCCGCGGGTTCCTCGGCGCAGTGGAAGAACCCGGGCACCCGCTCGACGGCTGGGGTTTCGTGTGTTGCACCCGGTATGAAGGCCAGTTCGACCTGACCGACCGGCCGACCAACTACAACCTGCTGGTGTGCCCGGGTGAGACGCGGATCGAGGAGCCTACCGATCCGAGTACTACCGGCCATTGGCCGGCGCTCCGACCTGCCGGGGACGTGTACTCGTTCGGATCCGCGGCCATCGCCGAAACGCCCGACCACCTGACGGCGCGGGAAGCACGGCAACGGCAGGAGCAGTACGGCGACCGGCCGCCCGCCCCGAGGCCGACGGCCGGCAACCGTGTTTGCGGCGGGTGGGTCCGGCGTGCTATTCTGTGCGCATGCACACTATTTCGCCGGCGGTAGAATCAACCGTCATGACCGGTCCCGGGTCGCTGTTCCCGACCGACGACGAACAGGGGGTTGACACCCCCCGCTCGCCCGGGCACGCCGCGTCCCTGTTCGCCGACGTGGTGTTCGACCGGCCGCTCGACCACGCCTTCACCTACGCCGTCCCGGACGACCTCGCGGACCGCGTCGCCGTCGGCAAGCGGGTCGAGGCCCCGTTCGGCCGGGGCGGGAAGACCACCTCGGGGTTCTGCGTCCGCGTCTCGGCCGACGCCCCCGCCCGCGGCGACCTGAAGTTCCTCGCCGCCGTCCCGGACGACGACGCCCTGGTCGACGACCACCTGATGGCCCTGACCCGGTGGATGGCCGACTACTACCTGTGCGGCTGGGGCCAGGTCCTCCACGCCGTCGTCCCGGCCGGCGTCCGCGGCCACGCCGGGACCCGCAAGGCCGTCTTCGTCGAGCCGGTCCCGCCGGACCAGTTGCCCGACCCGCTGCCGACCGTCTCGCCCCGCCAGAAGGCCGCCCTCGACCTCCTCCGCGACGCCGGCGAGCCGGTCGAACTCGGCCGGCTGGCCAAGCTGGCCGGGTGCGGCCCGGCCGTGGTCGCCGGGCTGGTCAAGAAGGGGCTGGCCCGGAAGTTCGCGGAGCGGGTCGAGACCCAGGAGTCAGGTGTCAGGAGTCAGGAGTCGGAAGGCAGTGCGGTTTCGGACGCGCTCACGCTCAACGCCGATCAAGCCCGCGTCTGGGACCAGCTCCGACCGGCCCTGGCCGGCGGGTACAAGCCGTTCCTCCTGCACGGCGTCACCGGCAGCGGGAAGACGGAAATCTACCTCCGGGCCATCGAGGAGGTCGTGGCCCAGGGCAAGGAGGCGATCGTCCTCGTGCCCGAAATCTCGCTCACCCCGCAGACCATCCACCGGTTCGAGGGGCGGTGCGGGAACGTGGCCGTCCTGCACAGCCACCTGACCGACGCCGAGCGGGGCGGGTACTGGCGGCGGGTCGCGGCCGGGAAGGTGCAGGTCGTCGTCGGGGCCCGGTCGGCGGTGTTCGCCCCGACCCGCAAGCTGGGCCTCATCGTCATCGACGAGGAACACGAGAGCAGCTTCAAGCAGGAATCCACCCCCCGCTACCACGCCCGGGACGTGGCCGTCATGCGGGCGAGGCTCGAAGGCATCCCGGTGGTCATGGGGTCGGCCACCCCGAGCCTCGAAAGCTGGGCGAACGCGGCCAAGGGGGCGTACACCCTGCTCAGCCTTCCCGAACGGGTGGAGAGCCGGCCGATGCCGGCCGTCCGGGTGATCGACCTGCGGCACGAGCCGAAGACGGCCGGCAAGCCGTCGGCGATCAGCCCGACCCTGGAAGGGGCGATGAAGAAGGCCCTGAAGGACAAGGGCCAGGTCATCCTGCTCTTGAACCGCCGGGGGTTCAGCACCCACGTCCACTGCCCGGCCTGCGGGCACGTCGCCCAGTGCCAGAACTGCGACCTGGCCCTGACCTTCCACCGGACGAAGGCGGCGTTGGTGTGCCACTACTGCGGGTGGGAGACGGCCCCGTTCGGCAAGTGCCCGGCCTGCCAGCAGCCGACCATCCGGTATCAGGGGCTGGGGACCGAGAAGCTCCAGGCCGAGGTGGAGGAGAAGTTCCCCGGGTACGTCTGTCAGCGGATGGACTCGGACACGATGACCAAGCCGGGCAGCCACCGGCGGGTCCTGGACGCCTTCCGGGACGGGCTGGTGCATGTGCTGGTCGGGACGCAGATGATCGCCAAGGGCCTCGACTTCCCGAACGTCACCCTGGTCGGGGTGGTGAACGCCGATGTCGGCTTGCATCTGCCGGACTTCCGCTCCGCCGAGCGGACGTTTCAGTTGCTGGCCCAGGTGGCCGGGCGGGCGGGACGCGGCGACAAGGGCGGGCAGGTGCTGGTGCAGACGTTCACGCCGGAGCACCCGTGTGTGACGCTGGCCGCCAAGCACGACTTCGTGAGCTTCGCCGGGCTGGAGATGGCCCACCGGCGGGAACACCGCTACCCGCCGTACGAGCGGATGGCCCGGCTGATCGTCCGGAGCGAGAAGGAGGACGCCGCGGCGGCGTTCGCCGACACCCTGGCGACGGCCCTGGCCCGGGCCCAGGCGAGCCCCGACCGTGAGGTCGGGGGTGGCGCCACCCCCGACCTCACGGTCGGGGCTCGCCGGGCGGCCGTCCGGGTCCTCGGTCCGGCCGAGTGCCCGGTCTTCCGGCTGAACAACTTTTACCGGTTCCACTTCCAGGTGCAGTCGGAGAGTAGCGGCCGGCTGCACGAGGTGTTGCGGGAGGTGGCGGCCGTGGCCCGCCCGCCGAGCGGGGTCGAGTTCCAGGTCGACATCGACCCGTACAGCATGTTGTGACCGGGCCGGAAGCGACCCGCCCCGGTGCCACAGGCATTCCTGCCTGTGGCACCGGGGCGGGTTCCGTCGTCAGGCCACGGCCCGTCGTCGGCGGGCGTAGCCGACGAGGCCGAGAGCCCCGGCCCCGAGGAGGGTCAGGCTGGCCGGCTCCGGCACCGACAGCAGGGTGAACGCCCGGTCGTCCGGCCGGTCGAACACGTTGGTGTAGAAGAAGCCCTCGATCTGGAACTGGACCGACGCGTCGTTCGGCCCGGCCCCGGACATCCAGGACAGGAGCGGGTTGAACCCCTGAGTGTAGGCCAGCGGGGAGAACCAGTAGGTGGTCCCGGCGGCGGCGTCGAACGGGACCGGGAGGACGGCCGCGAACTCGTACACCGGGACGGTGTCGCCCTCGAAGTCGGCGAACCCGAGGAACGTGGCGGACACGTCGCCGGCCGCCAAGATTTGCCGGGACAGCGGGACGTCCGGGCCGGTCGGCCCGTCGCTCCAGAAGTCCATCAGCCAGAAGTCGAGGACCGGGAAGGTCGGGTTGTTCCCCGGGGTCACGAAGTCCCAGGCGAACATCTGCCACCGGGCCTCGGTGATCCGGGCCGCCGACCCGAGGGTGAAGTCGTCGAACGTCTGGAACCCGAACCCGCTGGACACGTAATCCCAGCTCGAAGTCCAGCCGTTGTACGGGCCGGGGTAGTCGGCCGGCTGGTCGTACACCACCCCGGCGTCGGCCCGGCCGGCCGCCCAGGCGACCGCGGCCGCGGCCGCCACCACACGCACCCACTTCATGACACCGCTCCGATGGGGAATGACCGCGGGCCACGGGGCGGCGCACGGGCCGCGGGGCGGCCGCGGTCGGGAACCCGGTGGGAAGACGCCGGGGAGTCGGCGGCGGGCGACGACTCGGGGCGAGCCGGGGCCGACAGTACCGGAGGGGTGACCGGCGGGCGGGGCTCGGGCGGACATCCGGGCTTGTGGCCCGGTTGTTGGGGATGAGTCTAACGGGGCGGGTCGCCGACTTCAACAACCGAACCTCAGTTTTTCACATCGGCCCGAACCTCTCCGTCCGCCGGGTCGGGGGCGACGGTGACCGGCTCCGCGGTCCGCTCGTAGACGGCCCGGCCGACCGGGGTGCCCGCCAATCGCGCTTTCCGCTCGAAGTTGGTCCGGAAGCCGGCCTCCTCGACCGGCCCGGCGGTCGTCTCGGCGGACACCTCGCGGAACGCCGGCATCGCCCGGAGGATGCCGGTCATCACCCCGAAGTACTCGGCCACGTCCGAGGCGACGTGGAGCTTCCCGCCGGCGGCCAGCGCCCGGGCGGCGTCGGCGGCGAACGCCGGGGTGAACACCCGCCGCTTCTTGTGCCGCTTCTTCCACCACGGGTCGGGGAACAGGACGTGGACGGCCGATACGCTCCCAGGGGCGATGAGTTCCCGGAACACCCGCCCGGCGTCGGCGCAGGCGGTCTTGGCGTTCGGCAGCTTGCGGATGGCGAGGCGCGTCGCCGCGTAGAGCTGGTACTTGCGGACGACCTCGATGCCGAAGAAGTTGACCCCCGGCCGGGCCAGGGCCTCGGTCAAGAGGAACAGCCCCTTGCCCATCCCGACCTCGACCTCGACCGGGTTCGGGTTGCCGAAGAGCACCGACCAGGCGATCGGCTCGGGCGCCGCAGACCCCTCCCCCGGCCCCTCCCCTAGGAAGGGAGGGGAGGAAGACAAAGGCCGCCGGCTCGGGGCTTCCTCCCCCTCTCCCTGTGGGGGAGGGGGTCGGGGGGTGGGGTCTCTCCGTGCCCCCGGCAGTTCCACCGCCCACGGGGCTAACTCGTCCGGGGACAGCCGCCGCGGCTTACGCACCCAGCTCCTCCCGCTTGCCGATCGGCACGCCGATGACGACCGTCTCGAACACCTTGTCGGCCCCGACGTACCCGGCCGTGCGGAACTTGGTCATCCGGCGGTGGACCTTCAGCCCGGTCCCGACCAGGACCAGCCGGTCGCCCGGCCGGACCGGGCGGAGGAAGCGCGTGTCCTCGATCCCACCCAGGCCCATCAGGGCGCCCGGGTCGCACACCTTCTGGGTGACGGTGTAGTAGCAGCAGAGCTGGGCCGCCGCCTCGCACATCAGGACGCCCGGCAGGAGCGGGTAGCCGGGCATGTGCCCGCGGGCCCAGAACTCGGCCGGGGCGAGGTCCTTGTACCCGACGATCCGGTGCCGGGCCGGGTCGACCGACACCACCGCGGTGAGCATCTCGAACTCGTACCGGTGCGGGTTGACCGCCCGGATGGCGTCCAGGTCGGCGACCGGCCGGGACAGGTCGAGGGCGGTCACGTCGATGGGGTCGGCGTCCGCGGTCATGGCCGGGGCCTCATCCTTTTCCCGCCGCACAGGCCGGGAGGCCTGTGCCACCAAAATGTTTACTGGTGGCACAGGCCTCCCGGCCTGTGCGGCATCTCACCCGAACACGTCGAGCACCTGGGTCAGCTCGGTGAGGAGCACGTCCGGGCGGGTGGCCGGGTCCTTCAGCCCGTCCGGGGTGGCGGCCAGCGACCCCTTGTCGCCGGCGAACAGGGCGGTCCGGAACCCGTGCTTCTTGGCCGGGGCGATGTCCCGGTCCAGGCTCGACCCGACGTGCAGCACCTGGCTCGGGCGGAGGCCCTTCGCGGCCATCGCCCGCACCGCCGCCTGGAACAGGGTGTCCGACGGCTTGCGGGCCTTGAACTCGGCCGAGATCAGCCGCAACGGCGGCGGAAAGACCGCGGCCGCGTCGAAGTCCGGGTCCTGCTTGCGGAAGCACCGCTGCAACTGGCCGGGGGTGAAGCTCTGGCCGTCGGCCAGGAGGCCCTGCGGCTTGCCCCCCCCCCACAGCATCCGCGTCACCTCGGCCGCCCCGGGGTAGGCCCCGGCCCCCTGGATGCTGGCGTGGTAGAAGTAGGCGATCTTCTTGACGTACTCGGCCGGCGGCCCGTAGGTCCCGGCGTCGTACTGGTACTCCTTCTGTTGCAGCTTCTTGACGATGTCGTCCCAGATCAGCTCGGCCCGCACCTCGGGGTGCTTCTCCCCGCCGCTGCCGGCCATCTTCAGCTGCGTCAGGGCCTTGTTCATCAGCTCCCGCATGTACTCCGACGGCTTGCCCGGCTTGCGGCTCATCGACTGCCACATCTTGAACTCTTTGATCGTCTTGTCCACGGCCGCGTCGGTGACGAAGTCGTGCTTGGCCTCCCAGGCCAGCTCGCCGCCGGGGACGGCCACCAGGGTGCCGTAGACGGTCCACAGGACGCCCCGGACCGGCAGGGGTTCGAGGTGCGGCTTGGCCTTCGGCGGGTCGACCTTCGGGGCGGCCGGCCAGGGCAGGTCGGTCCGCCCGTCGAGCTTCTCGACGTACTCTTCGAGGGACAGCGGCATGGGGCGACCGGCCCGGTACGACTGGGGGCGACGCGGGGCTTGCTGAGAGTGTAACCTAACGGCCGGCCGGGGCGGTTTCAAGCGAGGGAAGCCGCTCGGTGGCACAGGCCTCCCGGCCCGTGCTGTTACGAAGCACGGGCCGGGAGGCCTGTGCCACCAGGGGCGGTTCCGGATGAACCGGGTGTATGTCGTCGGGGCCGGCGGGATCGGCTGCGCGGTCGGGTACGCCCTGCTCCGGGGCGGGGGTCCGGTCACGTTCGTTGAAGCGAACCCGGCGAAGGTCGAGGCGGGTAACCGGGACGGGGTGTCGGTCGCCGGCCGACCCGCGAAGCGGGCCCGGTTCGTCCACTCCGACGACTGGCGGCCGTCCGGCGGGGCCCACGTATTCCTCTGCGTCAAGTGCTACGACAACCCGGCCGTGCTGGCCAAGCTCCCGGAGCGCGTCGAGCTGTTCCCGGTCCAGAACGGGTTCGACCCCCGGCTCGCCGCCCGCCGCCACACGTGGGAGGGGGTCGCGTCGTTCGTCTCCGAGTGCGACCCGGACCGCCCGCACACCCGGATTACCCGGCCGGGGGAGCTGTACGTCGGGCGGACGCAGGCCGGCCCGGCCAGGGTCGAGCCGCCGAGGAGTACGATCTTCACGGCAGACGGGCTGTTTCGCGAGGTCCTCGTGTGGTCGATCGGGCCGTTCAAGCACACCAAGCTGATGTACAACGCGGCCATTTCGCCGCTGGCGGCCGCGGCCGGGATCGACAACGGCCAGCTCCTGTCGGTGCCGGCCGCCCGCCGGCTGTTCTTCGGGCTGTTGCAGGAGAACTACGCCATCCTCGCCGCGGCCGGGGTCGAACTGGGGAAGGTCGGGCCGTTCCACCCGCGGACGGTGGCGTGGGTTCTCCGGCGGAGGTGGCTGGCCGGGCTGATGGCCCGGCGGTTCGAGCCGTCGTTGCGGGGGACGTACTGCTCGATGGCCGGGGAAATCCAGAAGGGCCGGACCGAGATCGACAACTACAACGGCCACCTCCTCCGGCTGGCCGAGCGGACCGGCACCCCGGCCCCGCTCAACCGGGCCGTGTACGACCTCGTCACCCGGATGACGGCCGACCGGGCGAGGCCGGGGATGGATTGGCTCCGGGGATTAGGGTGACCAGGGGCTCACGCCCCTGGCTACGCGCTGCCCGCCCCCTCCGGGGGCTCGGGTCTTGAGCCCCCGGAGGGGGCGTCAGCCCCTGGTCCGCTACCCCGCCCCATGTTCCGGACCACCGCCTCGTACCTCGCCCCCAGTGCCGCCAAGTTGAACCGCCGGCGGGACTCGTCCACGACGGTGATCGTGATCCGCAGGTGTTCGGCGGGGAGCGTCACCTCCACCTTGTCGGCCCACTCGACCAGGCAGACGCCGTCGCCGGCGAAGTACTCGTCCGCCCCCAGCTCGGCGAACTCCCGCGGGCCGCTCAAGCGGTAGGCGTCGAAGTGGTAGACCGGCAGCCGGGCCGGGTACTCCTGGATCAGCACGAACGTCGGCGAGGTGACGGCGGCCGGGTTCTTCACCCCCAGCCCCTCGGCCACGGCCCGGACGAGGTGGGTCTTGCCGGCCCCGAGCGGCCCGACCAGGGCGACCACCGCCCCGGGGAACAGGAGTTCGCCGAGCCGCCGGCCGAACGCCTCGGTCGCCGCCAAATCCGGAACATCGAGGGTGCGATGCATCGGGATCAGCCACAGATGAAGACCGGAGAGACACGGATCGGAATAAAACTCAAGTTTGTTTTGTCCTGATCTGTGTCTCTTCGGTCTTCATCTGTGGCCGTTCTACTTCTTCTGGGCCGCCTTCGCCACCTTGGCCGACTTGTGCCGCAGGTAGGCGTGCATGAACTCGTCCAGGTCGCCGTCGAGCACCTGCATGACCGCCGGCGTCTTCACCTCGATCCCCTCCCGCTCGTCCCGGACCAGGGTGTACGGCTGGAGGACGTAGCTCCTGATCTGGCTGCCGAAGGCGATCTCGCCCTTGGCGTCGTACCGCTGGGCGATGTCCCCGAGCCGCTTCTGCTCCTCGACGGCGTAGAGCCGGGCCTTGAGCAGCTTCATGCAGTTGTCCTCGTTCTTCGGCTGGCTCCGCTCGGTCCGGCTCTCGGCCCGGATGCCGGTCGGCTTGTGGATCAGCCGGACGCCGGACTGCGTCTTGTTCTGGTGCTGGCCGCCGGGGCCGCCGGCCGAGAACGTCTGCTTGATCAGGTCGTCCTTCTTGATCTCGATGACGATCGTCTCGTCCAGTTCGGGCACCACGTCCACCGCCGCGAACGAGGTCTGGCGGGTGTCGCCGCTGCCGAACGGGCTGATCCGCACCAGCCGGTGCACCCCGATCTCGCTTTGCAGGTAGCCGTAGGCGTAGGGGCCGACCACCCGGAACGTCACGCTCTGGATGCCGGCCTCCTGGTTCGGCTCCAGGTCCTGCTCTTCCACCGTGAAGCCGTGGGCCTGGGCCCAGCGGGTGTACATCCGGTACAGGGTCTCGGCGAAGTCGCAGGCGTCGGTCCCGCCGGCCCCGGGCTTGATCGAGACGATGGCGTTGGCGGCGTCCTGCTTGCCGCTCATCATGGCCTGCAACTCGAACGCCTCGTACTGGCCCTCGGCCTTAGCCAGGGCCGGTTCGAGTTCGGCCTCGAAGGCGGCGTCCTCGCCGGCCAGCTCGGCCATCGCCGTCAGGTCGTCGGCCGCCCGGGCCAGCTCCTCGTAGGGCTTGACCAGGGCGTTCGCCAGCTTCAGTTGGCCGATCACCGACCGCGCCCGCTCCTGGTTGTCCCAGAACCCCGGCTCGGCCTGCTGGGCGTCCAGGGCGTCCCGGGCTTTGATCTTGCCCGGCAGGTCAAAGAGAGTCCCGGAGCTGGGTCAGCCGGGCGCACAGCTCGTCGGTCCGGCGGCGGAGGTCCGGGTTGGTCATGGCCGTGGTCCTTACGGGGCGCGGCGCGGGCCGCTCGTGGGGTTCGAGAGTAGCATACGGGACAAGGTTCACATCCCAAAGCCCGAGGGGCGGCGGTCATGGGCAAGCTGGCGGGCAAGGTGGCGGTCGTCACCGGCGGCGGGTCGGGGGTCGGCAAGGCGGTCGCCCTCTTGTTCCTGAAGGAGGGGGCGAAGGTGGTCATCGCCGGGCGGGACGCCGCCAAGCTGGCGGCCGTGGCCGCCGAGGCGAACGCCGGAGACGCGGTCCGGACGGTGCCGACCGACGTGACCGAGGCCGACCAGTGCGAGGCCCTGATCCGGACCGCCACCGAGGCCTTCGGCCGGGTGGACGTGCTGGTCAACAACGCCGGGACGAACATCAAGGCCCGGACCTTCCGGGAGCTGACGCCCGAATCCTGGGACATGATGATCCGGACCAACCTGGACGGGGCCTTCTACTGCACCCGGGCCGTGTTCGGGCAGATGGCCGACCGGAAGGACGGCGTCATCGTGAACGTGGTGTCGGTGGCCGGGAAGCGGGCCAACCCGCTCGGCGGGGCGTCGTATGTCGCCGCCAAGTTCGGGATGGGCGGGCTGGGCGTCGTCCTGTCGAACGAGGAGAAGGACAGCGGGGTGCGGGTGAGCAACGTCTACCCGGGGGAGATCGACACGCCCATTCTGGCGGCCCGGCCGCGGCCGGTGACGGACGAGCAGCGGGCGGTGATCCTCAAGCCGGAGGACGTGGCCGAGGCGGTGCTGTTCGTGGCGACGCTCCCGCCCCGGGTGTCGGTCCCGGAGCTGGTCATCAAGCCGACGACCCAGATGTACTGGTAGTTTCGAGTCTCGAGTTTGAAGTTTCGAGTTATCAACGGCCGTTCGGGCGACGGGCCGGGTCCCGGGGAATCGGGACGATGAACTCGAAACTTCAAACTCGAGACTCGAAACTACCCCTCCGAGACCTCGATCACCACGCACGAGACGTTGTCCCGGGACCCCTGGTCGAGGGCGAGCTGGCCGAGGCCGTCGGCGGCCGCCTGCGGGTCGGTGTGGTCGGTCAGGTAGGACGCCAGTTGGTCGTCCGGCACCACCCCGGTCAGCCCGTCGGTGCAGAGCAGGAACCGGTCGCCGGGCTGGATCGGCACGGCGGTGACCGCCGGCCCCTCGCCGACCTCCTTGTTCCCCAGGTACTTCCACAGGACGTTGCGGAACCGGTGGTCCTTGGCCTCGGCCGCCGAGATCGTCCCGGCCTCGACCAGGGCCTGGGCCAGCGAGTGGTCGACGGTCAACTGTTGGATGCGGCCCTTGCGGAGGTGGTACGCGCGGCTGTCCCCGACCCCGGCGATGTACACCTCCGGGCCCTTGCGCCACACGGCCAGGACGACCGTGGTGCCCATGTTCTTCATGTCCTTGTCCAGCGCCCCCATCGCCAGGATTTGGTCGTTGGCGTGGACGATGGCCTGGCGGGTCGCGGCCTTGACCGCGTCCGGCCCGAGCTGGGGGGTGAGGTGCTTGCGGAGCTCCTGGGGGATGATCTGGACGGCCCGCTGGCTGGCCACCTCCCCGGCCGCCTGCCCGCCCATCCCGTCGGCCACCACCGCGACCGTCAGGTCCGGGTAGAGCTTGACGTCGACCGCGTCCTCATTGTTCTCCCGGTAGTTGCCGAGCAGGCTGCACTTGCCGACGGTGAGCGTGAAGGCCATGTGACCGATCCCCTGGCGCGGGCCGTCGGGCCGGGCGCGACCGGGCGGGGCGGGCCATCGGCCCGCGTCGTAATGGATTTCAGCTTACAACGATAGCGCCCGGGGTGCAAACCCGGCCGGGCCGAAACCCCACCTTCCCCGAACCGCCCGGGCCGGGTAGAGTGCCGCCGGTCAGAGGACAGGGGACGGGAGACAAAGGACGGAGGATGGGACCCGAGCCGGTCGGCCGTCGTTATCCTCTTTCGGATTTCTGTCCTCTGTCTCCTGTCCTCTGTCCTCTCAACGAGGGGGCGCGGCATGGACGCCGCTCGGGTGGTGCTGGTCCACGACTGGCTGACCGGGATGCGGGGCGGGGAGAAGTGCCTCGAACCCTTGGCCCGGCGGTGGCCGGCGGCCCGGCTCTTGACCCTGTTGCACAAGCCGGGCAGCATCTCCCCGGCCATCGAGCGGCTGGACATCCGGCCCAGCCGGCTCAACCGGCTCCCCCGCGTCCACCGGTACTACCGCTACCTCCTGCCGGCGATGCCGTTCGCGGCGGGCTGGAAGGTGGCCGACGCCGACCTGGTGGTCAGCTTCAGCCACTGCGTCGCCAAGTCGGCCCGGCCGCCGGCGGGCGTGCCCCACGTCTGCTACTGCTTCACCCCGATGCGGTACGCCTGGCACATGCAGGAGGCGTACTTCCGCAAGACCGGCCTCGTCGGCCGGTTGAAGGCGGCGGCGGTCGACAAGCTCCTGGCCGCCATCCGCGACTGGGACCGGCGGACGGCCGACCGGGTGACGCACTTCGTGGCCATCAGCCGGACCGTGCAGGACCGGATCAAGGAGTGCTACGGGCGGGGGAGCGTGGTCATCTGCCCGCCGGTGGACACCGACTTCTACACCCCGTCGCCGGCCCCGGCCCGCCGGGAGGACTTCTACCTGGTGGTGTCGGCCCTGGCCCCGTACAAGCGGTTCGACCTGGCCGTCGAGGCCTGTTCGCGGCTGGGCAAGAAGCTGGTGGTCATCGGCAGCGGGCAGGACGCGGCCAAGCTCCGGGCGGCGGCCGGGCCGGGGGTCGAGTTCCTCGGCTGGCAGCCGGACGAGGTGATCCGCGACCACCTGCGGCGGGCGAAGGCCCTGCTGTTCCCCGGCGAAGAAGACTTCGGGATCGTGCCGCTGGAGGCCCAGGCGTGCGGCTGCCCGGTGGTCGCGTTCGGCCGGGGCGGGGCGACGGAGACCGTCCGCGGGCTGGGCGACGGCCCCGACCCGACCGGGGTGTTCTTCCCCGAGCAGACGGTTGACGCGGTGGCCGACGCCATCGACCGGTTCGAGCGGGAGGCCGACCGGTTCGACCCGCGGGCGGCCCGCCGGCAAGCGCTGGGGTTCCGCCGGGAGCGGTTCGAGGCCGAGCTGTTCGGCTACCTCGATCGGGTCGTCACCGGCGAACCGGCCGAGGTGCGGAGGGCAGCGTAATTCCGCGGCGCCGGGCAACTTTTCCCCGCGCCGCACGAGAATTTGAGGGAGGGCATCAGGAACCGCCGCGACCGCACCAGGAGGACCGCCCATGACCGTCGCCGCCCCCGAACGCCGGGTCGCCGTCCGCCGCAAGCCGGCCGTCGGGACCGTCTACCGGTTCGACGGCCCGCCCGGGCTGGGGCTGATCTGGAACATCTCGAAGACCGGCATCAGCATGTTCCTGAGCGAGCCGGCGGCGGTGGGTGACCACCTAGCCGGGTGGCTGGAGGTGGAGGAGGGGGACGACATGCTCCGGGTCGGGCTGCGGGTGGTCCACGCCCGGCGGATCGAGACCGGGGACTACTTCGTCGGGGCGGCGTTCGACCGCCCGCTGAGCGCCGCCGAGGTGCGGCCGTTCGTCGCCGCCGAGGTCGAGGATTGACAGACGGGTCGCCGTTCGGGTCTAATCGGGTCCGAAGGAGGCGACCATGAACGAACTCGTGATCGTGTGCGTGGTGTTGGCGGCGGGGGTGGACGCCGGCCCGGTGGCCAAAGAGCCGCCGGCGGTGGCGGCGTTCGCCAAGCTGGCCGACCCGTACCTGAAGGTCCGCGTCGGGGACACGTCCCAGACGTTCGTGACCCGGCAGCGGCTGGCCGAACTGGTCGAGTACCAGAAGCGTGTCAGCTCCCGGCTCGTCCGGATGGAGATGGACGCGAACGAGCTGTTCAACTACATGCAGAGCACCCGGGATGTCGTGGCGACCGGGGAGCAACTGTCCGGGTCGCCGTGGGAACGGCTGGCGTGGCAGGTCGGGGCCCTTCGGCTGAGCGAGACGGCCCACGCCCTGGGGGTGGTGTACTTCGAGCAGGGGCTGGCGGCGGAACAGATCCGGAATCAGACGGCCGCCCAGGTCGAGTACTTCCGGGCCGGCGTCCGCCGGTCGTTGGCCGAGTGCCTGGCCACCCTGCCGCGGCCGGGGCGGTGAGTTTTTCCATTTCCGTGTATGAACCGGGCGGGGGGCCGGATCAGGATGGGTAGAGGCCATCCGTTCCGGACCCGCTCATGCCCCGCCGGTTCCCGTTCCACCTGCTGGGCCGCCTGCCGCCGGCCGGGGACCACGTCCCCGACGCCGAACTGTTGCGGCGGTTCGTCCGCGACCGCGACCCGGTCGCCCTGGAGCTGGTCGTCCGCCGGCACGCCGACGCCGTCTGGGCCGCCTGCCGGCGGGTCAGCCGGTCGGCGGCCGACGCCGAGGACGCCTTCCAGGCGACGTTCCTGGTGCTGGCCCGGAAGGCCGGGGGCGTCCGCGGGGCCTGCGCCGGCGGGTGGCTCCACCGGGTCGCGGTCAACGCGGCGCTGAAGCTCAAGGCGAGCGGGGGGCGTCAGCCCCCTGATCGGTTTCCACATCAGGGGGCTGACGCCCCCCGCTCGCCGGAAGAACAAGTCGAGTCCGACGAACTCGCGGCGGTCGTTCAAGAAGAACTCGCCCGGCTGCCGGAGCGGTATCGGCTGCCGGTGGTCCTGTGCGACCTGGAAGGGCAGACCCACGCCGAGGCGGCGAAGGTCTTGCGGTGGCCGGTCGGGAGCGTGTCCGGGCGGCTCAGCCGGGCCCGAGGGCTGCTCCGCGATCGGCTGGCCCGCCGGGGCTACGGGGCCGCGCCGCTTCTCCTCGCCCCGGCCGGCGGCCTCCCGCCCCGGCTGATCCCGACTACGACCGCCGCCCTGTCCGGGGCGGCCCCGGTTCCTCCGCCCGTGGCCCTCGTCGCCGAAGGAGTGTTGACCGCCATGCGCACCGCCAAGCTGCAACTGACCGCCGCCGTGGTGGCGTCCGCCGGGCTGCTCGGGCTGGCCGGGGTCGGGACGTACACCGTCCTGGCCCAGGACAAGGGGCCGCCCACGGCGGGGAAACAGCCGGACGGCCCGCCGAAGGCCGAGCCGCCGGTTGAAGGGGACTGGACGCCCGAGAAGACACAGGATTCCGTCCCGACCGCGTTCCCGGACGTCAAGCCGATTGAGGTCGAGAAGTTCCGGGACCCGGCCGTCTACGACGCCTACCCCCGGCTCTTCGGCCGCCAGCCCGTCACCGTCGTGGCAGCCGACGACACCGGCCGCCGGCTGCTCAAGGCCCGCCTCCGGCAAGGGCAGTTGGAGATGTTCGTCAGGCAGGCCCGCCAGATGGTGGGGCAAGTTTCGGCAGACGAGTACTACGGCCAAATCGGTTGCCTGAACGACATGCGGGCGGCGGCCGGCGAGTTGTGGGCACGGGAGCCGGCCGCCCTCGTCCCGTGGCTGGAGGAGTTCGTCCGGTACGCCAAGCAGGTCGAGCGGATCACCGAGGCCCGGACCTCGGCCGGCGCGGACCCACCCCAGTCCCTGAACGCCGCCCGGCGATATCGGCTCGAAACCGAGGCGGCCCTGTGGAAGGCGAAGAACCCGAAGGCGGGTGCGGGCGGCGGGCCGGCGAAGTGACGCGGGCGAACGGTCCGGCCCGGTAGCCGGAGTCGCCAGACTTCGGTGATCGCCGGCCGAAGTCTGGCGACTCCGGCTACCGGGCCGGTGAGATGCCGTCTCATCCGGTGAATTTTCCCCCGGATGGGGCTGGAAGGCGGCCGACCTCTGTGCATACTTGACGGTACGCGCCCGCCGGGTATGAATCCGCGTGCCCACCGGTGCGCCGTCCACCCGCCCCCAGCCGGAGGTCCGCTTCGTGGCCCACGTCGTCACCGCCCCCTGCAACGACTGCAAGTACACCGACTGCTGCGTCGTCTGCCCGGTGGAGTGCTTCTACCAGGACGAGAAGATGCTCTACATCGACCCGGCCGACTGCATCGACTGCGAGGCGTGCGTCCCGGAATGCCCGGTCGAGGCCATCTACGCCGAGGCCAACACCCCGTCCCAGTGGCAGAGCTACATCCAACTGAACGCCGACAAGTCGGCCGCCCTGAAGAACTCCGGCGGGCACATCACCGAGAAGCAGGACCCGCTCGAAGGGCCGGACTGCAAGAAGAAGTAGAGCGAGTGCGAGTGGCGAGTGCGAGTGTGAGTGAGGACCGGCCGGCCGACGCCCTGCCGCGCTACAATCAGTGCGGGGGCGTTCGCCGGCCGGTCTTCGTCCCTGGTCTTCACCCACACTCGCACTAGCCACTCACACCATGACCGGGCTGTTGCTCATCCAACTCGGTACCCCGGACGCCCCGACGTACCGCGGCCTGTTCCCGTACCTCCGCCAGTTCCTGTCCGACCGCCGGGTGATCGAGGTCCCCCGGGCGAAGTGGCTGCCGCTCTTGTACGGCGTCATCCTGCCGTTTCGGTCCGGGGCGTCGGCCGCCAAGTACCGCCGCATCTGGGACCCAGAGACCGGCTCGCCCCTGATGCACTACACCCGGCGGCAGACGGAACTGCTGCAGGGTCATTTCCCCGGCGTGCCGGTCCGGTTCGGGATGATGGTCGGCAACCCGCCGGTCCGGAAGGCGGTCGAGGAGTTGGTCGCGGCCGGGGTGGACCGGCTGATCGCCCTGCCGCTGTTCCCCCAGTACTCGGCCACCACCTCCGCCAGCGCCACCGACGCCCTGTTCGGGGCGCTGATGAAGGAACGCCGGGTCCCGGCCGTGCGGGTCGTCCCGCCGTACTACGACCACCCGGCCTACCTCGACGCCCTCGAAGCCGTCATCCGGGACGACCTCGCGGCCCTGCCGTGGGAGCCGGACCACTTCGTCGTCAGCTTCCACGGCATCCCGCAGGAGTACGCCAAGAAGGGCGACCCCTACGCCACCCAAGTGGTCCGGACGACGCAAGGTCTGGTGAAGCGGATGGGCTGGCCGCGGGACCGGTGGACTCAGACGTACCAGTCCCGGTTCGGCCGGTCGGCGTGGCTCAAGCCGTACACCGACGACGTGCTGGCGGGGCTGGCCAAGAAGGGGGCGAAGCGGGTGTATGTGGCCCTGCCGGGGTTCACCGCCGACTGCCTGGAGACGCTGGACGAGATCGGCCGGGAGAGCCGCGAGGTGTTCCGGCACGCCGGCGGGCAGGAGCTGCACAACGGCCGGTGCCTGAACGACCATCCCCGGTGGATCGAGGCGATGGCCCGGATCGTCCGGGACGAGGGGCGGGGGTGGATTTCGTAGGGCCGGCTGTGCCGGCCGTCGGTCCCGCGGCCGGCACAGCCGGCCCTACGAGGACCGCACCCAGGTTTCGGCCTCGGCCGGGTCGGTGAACACCCGGGCGGTCAGCCCGAGGTGTTCCATGAACACCCCGAACATCCGGCCCAGCCCGTAGTGGAGCGGGTCGGCGACCACCACCGCCGCCCGGCCGGACAGCATCGCCCGCCGGGCCGCGATCAGGTCGGCGATGTTCCGCAGCTCGTCCCCGGACCGGTTCTCGGCCGACTCCCGGATGTCGAACAACAGGCCCCACCGCCGGCCGGGGTCGGCGGCCGCGGCCGCGTCCAGGCCGGCCCGGAGGGTGGCGGCCCCGTCCGAGTACTCGACCCCGCCGGTCGTGACGAACCGGATCACCCCGTCGGCGAGCTGGTAGTCGACGCCCATCGCACGGCCCCCGACCCTAGCATAGGCCGGGCCGGGCGTCGGACGCAACGTTCGCCACTATTTCCATTCGGCCGGCCGGGCGACCTCGCCCGGCGTCACCCGCGCGACCCAGACCGCCGGCCGGGGGTCGGCCGTCCGGAGCAGCCCCCGGAAGGCGGTCGGCGGCGGGCCGTCGGCGTCGGTCAGGAAGACGACCACGTCCGGGTGCAGTTCGAGGGCCTTCCGCAGCCCCTCGGCGTGGTCGCTCCGGCCGGCCGGGGGGCCGGCGGCCAGCAGCGCGTCGGCCATCCGGGCGGCGTTCTGGGCGGTCGCCGGGACGCACCGGCCGGACCCGGCCGGGAGGAGGACCACCGCCCGGCCGGAGTAGACGACGACCTGGAACCGGACGGCTTCGGGCTGCCGCCGGAGGGTGGCGGCCAGGGCCTTCCGGGCGAGGTCGAACTTCCCGAACTCGCCCATGCTGCCGGAGGCGTCGAGGACGTAGACGATCGTCTGGCCGGCCGCGAGGGCGCCGTGTACCGGGGTGCCGCCGGCGAGCGGGTGGGCGGCCG
>JAIEQN010000630.1 GCA_019747685.1 Gemmataceae bacterium | reverse complement strand
ACGGCAGCATCCTCCATCGCAGGAAGGGCTACGCTGCCAAGGCGCAAACCTCATGCCAGGGTTTTGTCAGGGCCTGTAAGGACTACCGGACAAAACCACCGCAATGGGCTACCCTGACCGGGTGAACGGCACCCGGCCAGGAGCCCCCGCGATGGAACTCAAGGAACTCGCCCGCCGGTTGCCCGACGACATCTGGGCCGAGTTCGAGCCGGTCCTCCCTGCGGTCGTCTGGCAGGGCAACGGCCGGCCGCCGGTCGGCAACAAGGAGTGCCTGCACGCCCTGCTGTACGTCCTGGCGTCCGGGGTCGCCTGGGAGATGCTCCCGTGGTGCTTCCCGTCGTACAAGACGGTCCAGCGGCGGCTCGCCCGGTGGCTGGCCGCCGACGCCTTCCACGTGGTGTGGCGGCGGCTGGCCGAGCGGTATGAGCGGTTGCACGGCACCAACCGGGACCAGGTCCTCCTGGACGGCTCGAAGAAGCCGGCGAAAAAAGGGGGGAGGCGACGGGGCCATCGCCGGTGGATCGCGGGAAGGCCGGGACCGCCCTCCACCTCGGGTGCGACAGCCGGGCCATGCCGCTCGCCGTCGTCGTGACCGGGGCGAACGCCAACGACGGGGTCCAGGCCGGGGACGTGCTCGCCGCCCTGGTCGTCCGCCCGCCGGCCCCCGACCGCCCGCCGGCGGTGCTCGACGAGCGGTCCCGGCCGACGGCCCAGGCGGACGGGGCCTACCGGAACCGGCCGACCCGCCGGCGGGTGGCCGCCGCGGGCTTTCGGCTGCGGCCGACCCGGCCGGGGAAGGCGGGGATCGGTCGGGTGCGGCAATCGGTGGAGCGGTGTCACAACTTCTTCGCCCAGTTCGGCCGCATCCGGGTGCGGCTGGATCGGAGTCGGAAGCGCTCCCTCGGGTGGTGCCAAATGGCCGCATGCGTGATCCTCGTCCGATCCGGTTTTGTCCGGTAGTCCTTAGCACTGACCCCGGTGGCGTGAGCGGCGATCTCGCCTCGCCTCCCCGCCGGCGTGGCGGGTCAGGGGAACTGGACCCCGTACCGGGCGGTGAGGGCCGCCCGGAGCCGGTTCCACTCCTGCCGATGGGCCCGGCAGGCGGCGACCCACTCCCGCTCGGCTTGGTTCAGCTCGATGGCCACCCCGAACGGGTCGCCGTTCCACCCCCGCACGAACGCCTCGGCGAGCAGGGCGGGGCTCCGCGACTGCGCGATCAGGGCGGCCCGCCGCTCCAGCAGGTCGGCCATCCGCAGCGCCCAGGCGACCAGGTCCGGGTCGATCCCGAGAGTCGGGTGCTGGCGGATGACCTCCGCCCCCCGCCGGAACGCCCAGACCTGGGCGTCGGGTCCGTCCTTGAAGTGCTGGGCCATCTGGACGGGCACGCTGTTCATGCCGTTCCAGTACGCCAGGTTCGCCTCCGCGGTCGTCGGGGCGGGAGGGCCGCCGGGTCCGGCGGGGGCGATGGTCGGGGTCGGGCCGGGTGCGGCGACCGGGGCGGGCGTCGGGCTCGACCCGCCGCACCCGGCGACGAGCAGGGCCAGACCGGCGAGGGTGCTACGGGAGACGGGCATGGCGGGCTCCGGGCCGCAGATCGGAATGCTACTCAAACACATCATGCCTCACGTGATGCTGGCCGTCCACCATGAACAGGGACGACCGGCGGTTTCTGGAGCGGGTCGGGTTCCGGGTCCGGGAGCGGCGGCTGGCGGCCGGCCTGACTCAGGCGGCCCTGGCCGAGAAGTGCGGGCTGCACCGAACGTTCATCGGGTCGGTCGAACGCGGCGAGCGGAACCTCGCCCTGCTCAGCCTGCGGAAGATCGCCGGAGCCCTCCGGGTCACCCCGGCCGCGTTGCTGACCGACCCCGACCCTCAGCCCGGGTGAGCGCGGTCGGGAGGGGGTGCCCCCCACCCACGAGTGGTTCGGTGCCGCGACCGAGTTCCGGTCAGTCGCCGGCGAGTCGGCCGGCCTGTAGCAAGACCCGATAGGGTGGGAAAAAAGAGGGAGGCTTACGGAAGCGGGGCCGTGGCCTGGACCGCATGTCGCTCGCCCGGAACAGCGGCAGGGCGAAGCTGGTCAAGTTCGAGTGGGAGATCACCGCCCACCGTGATCGGCCCCGGCAGGACCCGGGACGGGCACCCCGGAAGTGATGCTGGTCACTCTCGCCGGCGCGGCGGGCCTATTCTTCCGCGAGTGATTCAGCGCATTCGGTGTGAGAACCTGTTCAGGAAGATTTCTTGGGCTTTTTGGGGTACCGGAACGGGAACTCGGGCTTCGTGTCGGTCAGCCGGTTGAGCATGAGTTTCGTCATGGTGATCCGCACCATGGCCTCACTCGATGATGTTGTATGTTCGTAATCCATGGCGTTCCGCCGGGACCGCTTCACCCACCCACCCGTTCGTCCGCTCGATCACCCACCGCCACTTGACCGGCTTGAACCCCGGCTCGCCATCCGTCCGGCGGGTCACCTCAATCCCGATACGGCCCGCGTATGTGTTCGCCATCCAGTCGTTGAGGTCGTGGTTGTGGTACTTGCTGTCGGCCCACAGCAGCGTCAGCCGGGGGTACTCGTCCGGGGTCAACCGGCGGAGGAGAGCGGGGGCCGCCCGGGCGTCGTCGACCCGCGCCCCGGTCACCACCAGGGCCAGCAAAAGGCCGAGCGTATCGACCACCTCGTGCCGCTTCCGCCCCTTGACCTGCTTGCCCCCGTCGTACCCCCGGTCCTCCCCCTCGGTCGCCTTCGCCGTCGTGCTGTCGATGCCCCCGGCGCTCGGGGTGTCGTGCCCCCGCCCGGCCTTCCGGCGGGTCGGGGCCAGCAGCGCGTCGTGGACCTTGGCCCAGACCTTGTCGTCACGCCACTTGTAGAAGTAGTAGGAGACCAGCCGCCAGTTCGGGAAGTCGTGGGGCAACATCCGCCACTGGCAGCCGGTACGATTGATGTACAAGATGGCATCGACGACCCGGCGGATGTCCACCTGCCGGGGCCGCCCCCCGGACCGGTCCGGGGGGACCAACGGCTTCAGGACCTCCCACTGGTCGTCGGTCAGGTCGGTCGGGTACGCTTGGCTCATATAACCGCTATATCCCGGCAAAACTTCCTGAACAGGTTCTGAGGAAGACGGACGGGCCGGGCAGCCTTTACTCCGAACACCCCAAGCCGAAGCGTTCATCGCCCAGCGCTCTGTTGAATCCATCGGACGGGTGACGGCCTCCAATGTTACATGAAGACCCCAACCCCGATTACCAAGTCGCCACGAGCCGTGGCCCGGGAGGCCCTGCAGCTGGCGAAGGACGCCCTGCCGGCCTACACCTCGGCCCGCAGCCGCAAGGACTTCACCGCCCACTAGCTGTTCGCCGTCCTGGCCCTCAAGACGTTCTTCCGGACCGACTACCGGGGCATCGCCCAACTCCTGACCGACTTCGCCGACCTGCGGAAGGATCTCGGTCTGGAGAAGGTGCCCCACTACTCGACCCTGTGCTACGCGGCCGGCAGGCTGCTCAAAAAGGGGAGGCCGTCGTCCTCCTCGTCCGCGCCACCACGTCCGCAGCCGACCGCGGCCTGATCGGCGACAGGCCGGCGGCCGCGGTGGATGGGACCGGGCTGGAGAGCCGGCACACGTCCCGCTACTTCTTCAAGCGGGCCGGCAGGAAGCACTCGTCCCGCCTGTGGACCAAGCTCACCGTCGCGGTCGATACCGCCAGCCACTTCCTCGCCGGGGCTCGCGTCAGCACCGGCCCGTCCAACGACTCCCCGCAGTTCACCCCGGTGATGGCTCAGGCGTCCCTGGCCGCCGCCTGGGACCGGGTGCTGGCCGACGCGGCGTTCGATTCCGAGGCCCACCACGCCTACGCCCGGGAGGAACTCGGGGCCCGGTCCTCCGTGATCCCGCTGAACCGCCGGGGCCAGGGCCGGAAGTGGCCGAAGACCCGGTATCGCCGCCAGATGGTCAAGCGGTTCCGCAAGAAGCCGAAGGGGAGCCGGCACACGCGGGTGTACGGCCAGAGGTGGCAGGCCGAGTCCGCCTTCTCCCGGCACAAGCGGCGGCTCGGGAGTGCCCTCGGAGCCCGGTCGGACGCCGCGCGTGAGCGGGAGTGCCAGCTTCGCGTACTGACCCACAACCTGATGCTCCTCGCGGCTCACAAGTAGATGGTTTCAACAGAGCATCAGAGCCTGTTAGGCTCGTCGGCGGGGCCTGGTGTGAGGTGGGCTCGTCGCCCCCTCCCTTCTCCTCAATCCGCCGATCCTTCTGGATCCTTCGGGCCGCACCACCCCTCCAAACCAGCAGAGCCGGCGGATCGGTCCGTGGCTCACTTGACTTTTCCGAGGCTCCCGCCGATACTCCACGGTGGAGGCATCCCGGTGTACCTGCTCGGCGCGACACTGACGAAGCTCCTCGCCACGGTCGCGGCCGCCATGACCGTGACCGCGGGCCTGCCGGGCTTCCAGTGCCGCTGCCCCGACGGGCGGGTCAAGCCCTTCTGCCACGGGATTGCCTCCTCCCCCTCGGGTTGCTGCTGCGCTGACGGCTGCTCGTCCGGCACCGGGGGCAAGCCGTGCTGCTGCGCGGCGAAGAAGTCTAACGTCCAAGGGCCGAAGGCGGCCGAGAAGCGGTCCTGCTGCGCTCATTCCAAGACGGAACCCAACAAGGCACCGGAGCGTAAGGGCACCCAGCTTGAGGCCAAAGCTTCCTGCTGTGTGAAGACGGCCGTCGCCCAAGCCCCGGTCTATTCCGCCGAGACCACGAGCGTCCCGGTCCACCACCCGGGCGACGTCCTCGTCCTGTGGGAACCGGCCTTCGTTTCCCCGCCCGCCATCACGGGTGCGACCGTAGCCCGCGCGCCACCCGGGTTACTTGCCGCCCCGCCCGACATCACCGTCCTCCTCTGCCGCTTCACCTGTTGAACACTTCCTGCGCGGTTCTGGCGCCCGTCTACCTGGACGGGGTCTACTCCCGCGTTTTCTCGGCGTTCGGCCGACCACACGCCGGCTGACGAACAATCTCCCTTGGTGTTGTCCGGTCCGCTCCACGCAACGGCGTGACGCGATCGGAAGCACTGCCACTTTCGGTCGCCGTGGTCCTCGCGGAGGGGGCGGCGACGGCCGTGTGATCGCCTCCGGCGAGGCCGGGAATGCGCCCGCAGAACGAATACGACCCTGCGGGGTAGTCCGCGGGGCATTTACGGAGCGTCCAACATGTCAGACACGAGACTGTCCTCCCCCGGCGTGAACGGCCACCCGGCCGGTTCGGCCACGCCGCCCGCCCCGGAGCGGCCGAAGGGCCGGTTCTGGTGGGTCGGGTTCTTCTTCGCCCGGCTGCGGTTCGTGGTCATCCTCGCCGCCATCGGGGTGGTGCTCCTCAAGTGGGACACCCTCCAGGGGTACTACGAGAAGTACACGCATCACGCCGACGCGGCCGGGGGGGCCGACCCGGACCACGAGTTCTTCTGCCCGATGCACCCGCAGATCGTCCGGGCCACGAACAAGGAGAAGTGCCCCATCTGCTTCATGCCGCTCTCCAAGCGGAAGAAGGGCGAGCAGACCGACGACCCGCTCCCGGCCGGGACTGTCAGCCGCGTGCAACTCACCCCGTACAAGGTGGTCCTCGCCGGAGTCCGGACCGCCCCGGTCGGGTACGTCCCGCTCACGAAGGAGATCACCACGGTCGGGACGGTCGAGTTCAACGAGCAGAAGTTGTGGGCCGTCTCCGCCCGGGTGAAGGGGCGGATCGACCGGCTGTTCGTCAACCAGACCGGGCAGATGGTCCGCGCCGGCGAGCCGCTCGCGGAGCTGTACAGCCCGGACCTGAAGGTCACCGTGGATAACCTGCTCGACGCCCGCCAGGCGGGAAACAAGGACCTGGAGGCGATGGCCCGGGACCGGCTCCGGCTGTGGGGGATCGACGACCAGCAGGTGGACGAGATCGTGAAGGCCGGGAAGCGGATCATCCACCTGACGGTCCGCTCCCCGATCACCGGGCACGTCCTGAAGAAGGCGGTCCGGGAGGGCCAGTACGTCGACGACGGGGCCGCGATGTTCGACGTGGCCGACCTCACCACCGTCTGGGTGCAGGCCCAACTGTACGAGGACGACCTCGCCTTCCTCCCGGTCGGCGCGCACATCGCGAAGACCGGCAAGCCCGACTTCGACCTGCCGGTCGCCGCGTTCACCCGGTCGTTCCCGAACCGGGCCTTCGGGGGCAAGCTGTCGTTCCTGTTCCCCCACGTCGATCCCGAGACCCGGACGCTGACCGTCCGGTTCGAGCTGCCCAACCCGGACCACGAGCTGCGGCCCGGGATGACCGCCACGGTCACCCTCAAGCTCACCCCCGACCTCCTGGCCAAGACCCCGGCCGGGGGCGGGCTCCAGGCCCGCGACGGGAAGATCCTGGCCGTCCCCGAGTCGGCCGTGATCGACACCGGGAAGCAGAAGGTGGTCTACCGCGAGGGCCTGCCGAACACGTTCGAGGGCGTCCTGGTCGAACTCGGGGCGAAGATGCAGGCCGCGGACGGGGCCGTCTACTACCCGCTCGTATCGGGGGTGAACGAGGGCGACAAGGTGGCGACCGCCGGGTCGTTCCTGCTCGACGCCGAGACCCGGCTCAACCCGGCGATGGGCTCGATCTACATCGGCGGCAGCGGCGGCGGGGGTGCCGGCGGCGCGACCGTCCGCCCGACCACCCCGGACGACGAGGCGGCGAAGATCGCCGCGGCGCTGGTGAAGCTCTCGCCCGAGGACAAGAAGCTGGCCCAGGCCCAGCGGACCTGCCCGATCCAGGGGACCACGCTCGGGGCGATGGGCGTACCGGTCAAGCTGACCCTGGACGGGAAGCCGGTCTTCCTCTGCTGCAAGGGGTGCGTCGCGGGGGCGAACGCCGACCCGGCCAAGACGCTCGCCCGGGTCGAGGAACTCAAGAAGAAGGGGCCCGCCCCCGCACCGGCCGCCGCCCCGGCCGTCACGCCGCCCGCGGTCCCGAAGCTGACCGCGGAGGAGTTGGCCGACGTCCGCGCGAACCTGCCCAAGCTGTCGCCCGCGGACCGCAAGGCCGTCGAGGCCCAGAAGCTCTGCCCGGTCCAGGGGAACGTGCTCGGGACGATGGGGGTGCCGATCCAGGTGGACCTGGGGGGCGGCCGGTCCGTGTTCGTCTGCTGCAAGGGGTGCATCGCGAAGGCCCAGAAGGATGCCGACGGGGTACTCAAGAAGGTCGAGGAGTTCAAGAAGCTGCCCCCGGTCGTGCCGGGGGGGTGAGCGACCCGTGTCCCGAGAACGCGAGGAGGTCGGACGTGAGAACCGGAATCAGAATCGGGATCGTCCTGGTGGCGGCCGCCCTGGCCGTCGCCGCCCTGGTCGGCTATCGGGGCGGCTCCTGCCCCTGCTGCGGGGGCTGGGCCTGGCTTACGCCCGCCCCGGGGCCGGCGGGTGAGGCACCGGCCGGGAGCGCCGCGAACCTCGCGAAGCTCCCGGCGGACGACCGGGCGCGCGCCGAGGCCCAGAAGGTCTGCCCGGTGACGGGCGAGCCGCTCGGGTCGATGGGGGTGCCGGTCAAGCTCACGCTCCAGGGCGAGGCGGTGTTCGTCTGCTGCAAGGGGTGTGTCGGGAAGGCCGAGGCCGACCCGGACAGGACGCTCAAGGCCGTCGCCGACGCGAAGGCGAAGTCGGCCGCCAAGTAAAGGGAGGGGCAAGACATGATCGAGCGCGTCATCGAGGGGTCGGTCCGGAACCGGTTTCTGGTGCTGCTGGTGGCGGCGGCGCTGGCGGTGTTCGGCGTCTACGCGATGCTCGACACCCCGGTGGACGCCGTCCCGGACCTGGGCGAGAACCAGGTGATCGTGTTCACCGACTGGCCGGGGCGCAGCCCGCGGGAGATCGAGGACCAGGTGTCCTACCCGCTGTCGCGCAAGCTCCAGGGCCTGGCGGGCATCAAGGCGGTGCGGTCGAGTAGCGAGTTCAACTTCTCGATGATCACCCTCATCTTCGACGACCACACCGACTTCTACTTCGCCCGCCAGCGGGTGACCGAGCGGCTCGCCGAGGCGGCCAGCTACCTGCCCAAGGGCGTCACCCCGTACCTCGCCCCGGACGCCACGGCGCTCGGGCAGATCTTCTGGTACACCGTCGAGCCGGACCCGAACCACCCGATCGACCCGGCCCGGCTGTGGGCGGTCAACAAGTTCTACATCACCCAGCAACTGACGGCCGCGGCCGGGGTGGCCCAGGTGGCGCCCGTCGGCGGGCTGCCGCAGGAGTACCAGGTGGACGTCCGCCCCGAGGACCTGCGGGCCTACGGGCTCACCGTCGGCGAGCTGTTCGACGCCGTGAGCCGGAGCAACCTGCCGGCCGGCGGGGGCGTCATCCAGAAGAACAACGCCGAGTACCTCGTCCGCGGGGTCGGCTGGATCAAGGACAAGGCGGACATCGAGAACACCGTCGTCAAGGAGGTGAACGGCACCCCGGTGTACGTGAAGACCGTCGCGACGGTGCAGCTCGGGACGGCGTACCGCCGGGGCGTCTTCGAGAAGAACGGGAACGAGGTCGTCGGCGGGGTGGTGCTGATGCGGCACGGCGGCAACCCGCTGCGGGTCACCGAGGCGGTGAAGGCCAAGATCGAGGAGCTGAAGCCCGGCCTCCCGGAAGGGGTGCGGATCGTCCCGGCCTACGACCGGACCCGGCTCATCACCGGCGCGATCGGCACCCTCCGGGACGTGATGTGGCACGAGATGCTGATCGCGGCGGTCGCCATCCTCCTCATCCTCAGCCACGTCCGCAGCGCGTTCGTCATCTGCGTCACCCTGCCGCTGTCGGTCCTGTTCTCGTTCGGGGTGATGTGGCTCCTCCGCCGGCTCGGGATTGTAGACATCCAGGCCAACATCATGTCCCTGGCCGGGATCACCATCTCGGTCGGCATCCTGGTGGACCAGGCGATCGTCATGGTCGAGAACGCGACCCACCACCTGAAGGACAAGTTCGGTGACGGGAAGGTGACGGGCGACACCCGGGAGGTCGTGACCCGGGCCTGCCGGACGGTCGGCCGGCCGATCTTCTTCTCCGTCCTCATCATGCTCCTGTCGTTCGTCCCGGTGTTCCTGCTCTCGGGGCGGGAGGGGAAGCTGTTCCACCCGCTCGCCTTCACCAAGAGCCTGGCCCTGCTCGGTACGGCCCTCATCTCGGTGACCGTGGTCCCGGCCCTGATCCCGTCGTTCATCCGCGGCCGGCTGCGGGGCGAGGAGGAGAACTGGATCGTCCGCAGCTTCGCCCAAGTCTACCGGCCGATGCTCACCTTCGCCCTGAACCGGTTCAACCTGGTGATGTGGGCGTTCGCGGCCCTCTTGATCCTGGCGGCCGGGCTGTTCCCGCTCCAGGCGGTCATCGGCATGGGGGCGGCCGAGTACGCCTGGCGGCTGATGTTCCTGGCCACCTTCGCCGTGGTCACCGGGCTGACGGTCCTGTTCACCCGGGGGTTCCGCTGGCAGCTACTGTCGCTCGCGACCCTGACCCTCCTGGCGATGTGGGCCTGGCACTTCCCGAAGATCGGGGTGTCGTTCATGCCGATGCTCGACGAGGGGACGACCCTCGACATGCCGGTCACCGTCCCCCGCGCGAGTGTGACCCAGGCGGCCGACGACCTGAAGGCCCGCAACGCGCTCATCCGCAGCTTCCCGGAGGTCGAGAGCGTGGTCGGCAAGGTCGGCCGGGCCGACACCGCCACCGACCCGGCCCCGCTCGACATGGTGGAAACCTTCATCAACTTCCGCCCGCGGGAGGTGTGGCCGAAGCGGGTCCTCCGGTACGCCGACGCGGCGGCCCAGGCGCGGCGGGCGCTGGCGGCCCTCGAGGGCCGCGGGTTCGTCGCGGCCGGCAGCCCCGAGGACCGGGATTCGATCGTGAACGACGCGGCCCAGAAGGCGCTGGAGCGGTTCGACGAGGTGATGCGGGAGCTGGCCCTGCGGCGGTTCCAGGAGGTCGAGAAGGAGGTCGGCCCCACGGCGGACGCGGACGACGCCCGGTTGCGGGCCTGGCGGGAGCGGGTGAAGGGGGTCAACGGGGAACTGTTCGACCGGGGGACCGAGACGTTCACCTGGTTCGCCCTGGACGAACTGGTTATAGCCGCCCGGACGAAGGGGCTGCTCGACGGCGCCCCCCGTGGGGCGGACGCGGAGCGGTTCGCGGCCGAGGCGGCCAACGCCCGGGTCGGCAAGGACAGCGACCCGGCCCCGCTCGCCCCGTTCGGCGAGCTGCGGGCCGAGCTGGAGGGGCCGTTCCGCGACAAGGTGCTGTTCTGGCCGCGGACCGGCGGGCCGAAGGGCGACCTGGTGGACGACGAGATGGGCCGGGTGCTCCAGGTCCCCGGGTGG
Source organism: Gemmataceae bacterium (assembly GCA_019747685.1). GTDB lineage: Bacteria > Planctomycetota > Planctomycetia > Gemmatales > Gemmataceae > Urbifossiella. Next base: position 9,624 of record JAIEQN010000630.1, on the reverse strand, counting down.
AGCAACATCTTCACCCAGCCGATCATCAACCGCATCGAGATGCTCTCGACCGGGGTGCGGACGGACATCGGCATCAAGGTGTTCGGCCCCGACCTGGAGACGGTCACGAAGGTGTGCCAGCAGATCGAGGCGGCGGTCAAGCCGGTGCACGGGGCCCGGGAGGTGATCGCGGCCCCGATCATGGGGAAGGGTTACCTGGAGGTGACCATCGACCGCCAGAAGGCCGCGCGGTTCGGCGTCAGTGTGGAGGACGTGCAGACGGAGATCGAGACGGCCCTGGGCGGGCGGGTCGTCACCTTCACCGTGGAGAACCGCGACCGGTTCCCGGTCCGGGTCCGGTACGCCCGCGCCAGCCGCGAGGACGAGGACGCGGTGAAGCGGCTCCTGATCCCGGGCGGGATGACGGCCGACCCGAAGCGCGGCGAGGCCATGACCGGGGACGCCACGTTCCGGACGGAGCCCCACGGGGCGGTGCTCGCGCACGCGGCCAGGGGCAAGCGGCTGATCCCGCTCACGGCCGTGGCCGACGTCCGGATCACCGAGGGGCCGGCGGTCATCAAGAGCGAGAACGGGCGGCTGTTGAACTACGTGACGCTCAACGTCCGCGGCCGGGACGCGGTGGGGTTCGTGGACGAGGCCAAGCGGGTGGTGGCGGAGAAGGTGAAACTGCCGGAGGGGGTCCACGTCGAGTGGGCGGGCGAGTTCGAGCACCAGGAGCGGGCCGCGAAGACCCTGCGGTGGGTGTTCCCCGCCGTCATCCTGGTCATCTTCCTGATCCTGTACCTGACGTACCACGACCTCGCGGACGCCGCCCTGATGATGCTCGCGGTGCCGGAGGCGCTGGCCGGCGGGGCGTTCTTCCTGTTCCTCTTCCCGAAGCTGGTGAACGGGTGGGAGTCGCCCCCGCTCGACTTCAGCGTGGCGGTCTGGGTCGGGTTCATCGCGTGCTTCGGGATGGCGACCGAGACGGGCATCATCATGCTCGTCTACCTCCGCGAGGCGATCGACAAGCGGGGCGGCCTGGAGAACATCGCCTCGCTGGATGAGCTGCGGGCGGCGGTGGTCGAGGGGGCGGTCCACTGGCTGCGGCCGAAGCTGCTCACCGAGGGCGTGGCGATCATCGCCATCTTCCCGATGGTGTTCGCCACCGGGGTCGGCGGCGAGGTGCTGGCCCCGATGGCCCTGCCGGTGCTCGGCGGGTTGCTGATCTCGGACGAAGTGGTAGACCTGTTCCTGCCGGTGCGGTTCTTCTGGGTCCGCCGGGCGCGGTGGCTGAAGCTCCAGGCCGAGGGGAAGCTGAACCACCAACGGGCGACTGCGGAAGTTGCGGCACCGGCCGAACACGAGGGAGCAACCCCCGTCCCGGTCGATCCCACCGGGGACGGGGACGTTTCGCACGCCGGGGGTGATGACGGCCGCACGGTGCGGCCGTGAGCCCGGCGGGTTTCTGGACGGAGGGTGAGTCGATGATCCGTGCGATGATCGTGGCGGTGGTCGCGGTGGCGGCCGGTGTGTGGGTCTTCGAGCCGGCCGCCCGGGCCGACGACAAGGAGGTGAAGGTGAAGGGCACCCTGGTGTGCGGGAAGTGCAACCTGAAGGAGACGGCCAAGTGCAGCAACGTCCTCCAGGTGAAGGACGGGACCAAGACGGTCAACTACTACCTGACCGACAAGGGGAACGGCGAGACGTACCACGAGGGCGTCTGCGGCGGTGACAAGGTCGAGAACGTGACCGTCACCGGCACCGTGTCCGAGAAGGACGGCAAGAAGACGATCAAGCCGACCAAGGTCGAGCTGCCCAAGAAGTGACCGCGTAGCGGAGCCCGGTGCCGCCCGTCGGGGGGCACCGGGCGTACCTCCGGAACGCTTCCGACCGCCGGGGTGGCGCCGTCACCGGTGAACGACGGTAGCCATCGGGAAGTTAATCCCGCCCGACGACCGCACCGCCCACACCCGCGAGCCGCTGGGTCTTGCGGGAGAGCGGGTCGATGACACGATCCCCGACCCGAACACCGGCCGGACCGGGTGGCCGACCGGCGGGTCCCCTGATCCGACAGAAGGACGGCGTCGAGCCGGTCGCCCGGCCGGCCGAGGTGGAGGTCCCCATGCCGCTCCGCATCGAGGACTACGCCCTGATCGGGGACTGCCAGACGGCCGCCCTGGTCGGGAAGGACGGGTCGATCGACTGGCTCTGCCTGCCCCGGTTCGACTCCGACGCCGTCTTCGCCGCCCTGCTCGGCGGGCCCGAGAACGGCCGGTGGCAAATCGCCCCGGCGGTGCCAGTCCGGGCGGTCCGCCGCCGGTATCTCGGCGACACCCTCGTGCTGGAGACGGTCTTCGAGACGGACGGCGGGGCCGTCGCGGTGACCGACTTCATGCCGGTGCGGGAGACCGTCCCGGTCGTGGTCCGGATCGTTGAGGGCCGCCGCGGCACGGTCCCGGTCCGGATGGAGCTGGTGATCCGGTTCGACTACGGGGCCGTCGTCCCGTGGGTCCAGAAGGCCGACGGGGGGATCGCGGCCGTCGCCGGGCCGGACGCGGTCCGCCTGCGCACCCCGGCCCCGACGCACGGCGAGGACCTGACCACCGTGGCCGAGTTCACGGTCGCCGGGGGCGAGCGGGTCCCGTTCGTGCTGACCTGGCACCGGTCGTACGACCCGACCCCGGAGGCGATCGACCCCGAGGCCGCCCTCCGGGACACCCTCTCGTGGTGGCAAGAGTGGTCCGCCCGGTGCCCCTACGACGGCACCCGCCGGGACCTGGTGGTCCGGTCCATGATCACCCTGAAGGCCCTGACGTACATGCCCAGCGGCGGGATCGTGGCCGCCCCGACCACCTCGCTGCCGGAGCACGTCGGCGGGGTGCGGAACTGGGACTACCGGTACTGCTGGCTGCGGGATGCCACCCTCACCCTGCTGGCGCTGCTGAACTGCGGTTACACCGACGAGGCCGGGGCGTGGCAGGAGTGGCTCTTGCGGGCCGTCGCCGGCGACCCGTCGCGGCTCCAGATCATGTACGGGGTCGGCGGGGAGCGGCGGCTGGACGAGTACGAGGTCGGGTGGCTCCCCGGGTACGAGGGGTCGCGGCCGGTCCGGGTCGGGAACGCGGCCCACGCCCAGTTCCAGCTGGACGTGTACGGGGAGGTGGCGGACGCCCTGCACCACGCCCGGCTGGCCGGGCTGAAGCCGGCCCCGGCCGGGTGGGCGCTGGAGAAGGCCCTGATCCGGTTCGTGGAGGACGCCTGGGACGAGCCGGACGAGGGGATCTGGGAGGTCCGCGGGCCGCGGCGGCACTTCACCCACTCGAAGGTCATGGCCTGGGTCGCCCTCGACCGGGCGGTCAAGTCGGCCGAGCGGTTCGGCCTGGACGCCCCGCTCGACCGGTGGCGGCCGCTCCGACAGGCGATCCACGACCGGGTCTGCCGGGAGGGGTTCGACCCGGGGCTGAACTCGTTCGTCCAGTCGTTCGGGTCGAACCTGCTCGACGCCAGCCTGCTGCTGATCCCGCTGGTCGGGTTCCTCCCGCCGGACGACCCGCGGGTGCGGGGCACGGTGGCGGCGGTCGAGCGGCACCTGGTGCGGGACGGGTTCGTGCTCCGGTACGACACGGCGAAGACCGACGACGGACTGCCCCCCGGCGAGGGGGCGTTCCTGCCGTGTACGTTCTGGCTGGCCGACAACTACGCGCTGATCGGCGAGCGGGAGAAGGCCCGCGAGCTGTTCGACCGGCTGGCCGGGCTGTGCAACGACGTCGGGCTGTTGAGCGAGGAGTACGACCCCCGCACGGGGCGGCAGGTCGGGAACTTCCCGCAGGCGTTCTCCCACATCGGGCTGCTCGACACCGCGACGAACCTCTTCCACCCGGACCGGTGCCCGGTGAACCAGCGCCGGGAGTCCTGACCCCGGGCCCGGTCGCCCCCCATGGGGCGAACGCCGGCCGGCGGCGGCCTACTCGGTGGCACCGGCCACCGCCTCGCGACCGGCCCGGCCGGCCCCAGCGGGCAGGAGTTCGACGTCTGAGGCTTTCTGCACCCCGGCGGCGGACACGTACCAGCTGAGGGCGTTTCCGGCCCACTTCACCGCGATCGGGACGTTCCGGGACGTGGCCCTGGCGTACTTCGACTGGCCGACGAAGGAGTACGAGGAGATTCCGGCGGACGAGCGGGTGGAGGCGCTGGCCCCGGCCGGGGACATCGCGTGGGGCAACGACGGCCGGCCGGCGGTCGACGCCCACGTGGTCGGCGGCCGGCTCGGACGGGCGCACCCGGGGCGGGCACCTGATCGAGGCCCACGTCCGCCGACCCTGGAACTGACCCTCGTCGAGTCGACCCGCCACCTGGAGCGGCAGCACGACCCGCAGACCGGGCTCGCCATGAGCCGGGTGTAGCGGGGATGGGTCGTGGGCCGAAGTCGTCAGACCCGCCGGCCGGCCTCCGCCGGGGTGAGCGACCGTCCGGTTCACGTCAGACCCCCGGAGCGTCGACCGCCGGCCCGTGGGTCCGTTCGGCACTTCATGGCCGCGGCCCTCGGGCCGGCACATAACTAGCTACACTCACGGTCGCGACCCGATCACTTCTCTGCGCCAGCCCGACCCCGGCCGAAGCGAACACCGTCGGGTAGCGGCCGGCAGTCCCCCGACTGCCACCACCCCGATTCGGACGACCGCTCATCCCCGGCAGGGGATGGTCGAGCCGGCTCCGGGTATCCGGCCCCGAAACCGCGTCGGCCGGCGGTCCAATCCCACCCCGCCCAACTTGGGCGGGGGTGGGAACCAGGCTACGACCCGGTAGGCAGAGAGGTTCTCATGGCGACCGCAAGTCCGGATATCACCATAGGCCGTGTGGACAGTGGGCGTCGGTCACTTGAGCAGGATGGTGATGGAGGCCAGGTGCAGGAACGCCAGGAAGTTGCGGGCGGTCTTGTCGTACCGGGTGGCCACCCGCCGGAACACCTTCAGCCTGGCCCAGCACCGCTCGGCCAGGTTCCGGTCCTTGTACCTCTCCGTGTCGATCCCCCGCTGGACCACCCGGTTCCTCCGGGCCGGGATGACCGCCTCCGCCCCCCGGGCCTCGATGGCGTCCACCAGGGCCTGCTTGTCGAACCCCCGGTCGGCGATGGCGGCGTCGAACTCGACCCCGTCGAGGAGGGCCTCGGCCTGGGTGACGTCGGCCGCCTGGCCGGGGGTCAGGACGAACTTGGTGGGCAGGCCGAGGCCGTTGAACCGCCCGTGCACCTTGGTCCCGAACCCGCCGACGCTGCGGCCGAGGGCCTGCTCGGCCTGCCCGCCGGTGCCGTCCGCTTTTTTTTCGCCCCGGCGGCGCACGGGTGGGCCCGGATGACGGTCGGGTCCATCAGGAGCCACTCGGTGTCCGGGTCCTGGAGGGCCTCGAACACCCGCTGCCAGACCCCGGCCCGGGCCCGCCGGTCGAACCGCCGCCACGGGCTGTTCCAGTTCCCGAGTCGGTCCGGCAGGTCCCGCCACGCCGCCCCGGTCCGGGCGACCCACAGGACGGCGTCGAGGAACCGGCGGTTGTCGGCCCCCGGGCCGCGGGCCGGGAGGAGGCCCTTGACCCGGTCCCAGTCGGCGTCCGTGATGGCGTGGCGGGGTAGCATGGCCGGCCCTCCGTGGCGTCGAGCGACGGCAGGAGATTACCCGAACCACAGACCCACTGTCCACACGGCCTAGTGCAGTCTCAGGCGGATAGTTGTGCGAGGGGTTCCAGGTGTTCGCACCCGTAGTAGTCGCACACGCGAGTTCGGACCTCGTTAGCCGCGAGCAGGCGCTCCGGCTCGACGATGGCCTTCTTACCGTGCGCCCACTTCGGTTCGATCGGGTTGAGCCAGGGGCTCCTCGCCGGCAGGAAACACGCCACGATCCGAACACCGCCCTTCCGCTTCGCCTCCCGGTTGTGGGCCTTGGTCCAAGCACGCACGCGCTTGCTGAGGTGCCAGGCCGCGTTGTCCCAGACCAACAGCAACGCCTTCTTCCCTTCCTCGCCCAACCGCTTACACACCCACGCCAGGTAGTCCTCGGTCACTTGCGAAACCGGGCGACCGGTCACGAACCGCAACATCATCCGGCCCGTGTCCGCGCGCAACAGTCCGTAGCACGACAGCGCCTTGGGGTCCGCATCGCCCTTCGGAGCGGTCTGCTCGACCAATCGCAACGGGCGGTCGTCGGTAGTCCAAGCGTACACCGCCGGCAGAGCCAGCCGACTCCACCACGTCTCGTCCTGGTATCCCAGCACCCACTCCGGGTGCGCGGCCGCCAGCCGGATCAACCGATCCCGCGCTTTTTTTTACGCGCGTACGCCGGGTCGGGGCTGGTGATCCACTGCTCGGCCCGCTTCCACCCATGCCCCAACCGCTTGACGGCCTGGCGAACGGCCTCGTGGGACAGCCGGCGTGGTGTCAAGTCCTGCTCGAAGGCGACATCGGCCAACAGGTCCAAGGTCCACGTACTCCGGGCCTTGCCGAACTGGCGCGGCGACTGGTGGAGGATGTCCTTGAGCGGGTCGGCCTTGGCCCCGCCAAGGATCGGCTGGGCATCCTTGGGTCCGCGCTTCTTCTCGCCCAGGCAGCCCGTGCCCTGCTTCTCGAAGGCGTGGATCGTGTTGCGGACCGTTTGCGAGGCGCAACCGATCCGGTGAGCGATCCGGGCCGGAGTTTGTTGGTCGGCACTGGCCAGGAGGATTTGGGCACGCCGAAGGGTGAAGCCGTGTCGGCTGCGAAGTCCCGCCCGAAGATCCCCGCGCTCGGATTCGCTCAACTCACGAACAAAGAGTGCTTTCATGAACCATTATTCGTAACCAACTGGCCCTTCACAACAAACCGAATGAGGCTCCACTAGGGCGGCCGCCCGGTAGTTCGAGTCGGCCCACACCTTCGCCAGCCGGGGCAGCGTGTTGCCGACCCGCCGGAACACCTCGACGGCCCCGTCCCAGTCGGTCGGGGACGCCGGCAGGACGGCCAGCCCCCAGACGAGCCCGAGGGTGTCAACCAGCAGGTGCCGCTTGCGGCCGGCGACCTTTTTTCCCCCCGTCGTACCCCTTCGGCCCGCCCGCCTCCGTGGTCTTCACCGTCTGGCTGTCGATGATGCCCGCACTCGGCGTCGGCTCCCGCCCGGCCATGCCCCGGACCCCGGCCCGCAACGCGGCGTGGACCCGCTCCCAGGTGCCGTCGTCCCGCCACGTGTAGAAGTAGTACGACACCGTCTTCCACGGCGGGAAGTCGTGCGGCAGCATCCGCCACGCGCACCCGCCCCGGGCCAGGTACAGGGCGGCGTTGACGACCTCCCGGAGGGGGTACGTCCGGGGCCGCCCGGTGGACCCGTCGCCCTGCGGGAACAGGTGGCTGACGTTGTCCCACTGGAGGTCGGTCAGGTCACTCGGGTAGCGCTTCCGTGCGGTGCTCATACGACGAGGGTAACGACAGCCTCGGCCCCAGCGAAAGCCCACTTTCTAGACGGCCAGTTACGCGCCCGGGATGCCGCGGTCGGCCTGGACCTTCCGGAGGTAGGCATCGGGGTCGCGCTGGATCTTGGCCACGCACGCCTTGCAGCAGACGTACACCGTCTGCCCGCCGAGCGTCACGGGCACGGGCGGTCCCATGCTGCCCAGCGCCTGCCCGGTCACCGGGCAGGTCCGCTGCCCGCCGTACAGCCCCCCGGCCGGGGGCGTGGCGGCCCCGGCCGGTTTCCCGTCCGACGCTCCGCCGGCGTGATTCATGGACCCGGGGGCCGCACCGGCCGAAACCGGCGCGGCCCCCGGCGACTTCCCGCCACAGCAGCCGCCCTCGTGGCCACCGGAGCGACACCCGCCGAGAAGCGCGAGCGACGCCAGAGCCGCGAGCCCCACCCATGACTTCCTTGCCCACATGACGAAGTTCTCCTGTGTTACTGGACTTCCTTGCCGACCGCAGACCTCCGACCCTTGCCCCTGCCGCTCGGCGTCTTGCCGTCCGCGGCGGCGGAACACGACCCCGGCGCTGAGGAATGACCGCCGTTACCGGCAGCAGCCGCAGCCGCCACCGTAGACCCGCGGGGCCGGGTAAGCGGAGTAGGGACGTACCGCCCCCGGCGTCATCAGCATGCCCGGCATCGAGCCGCAGCCCATACCGCCCATCGCCCCGTGGCCGCCCACGCCGCCGTTGCCCATCGCCATGCCGGCGTGGTCGGCCATCGAACCGTTGCCGCCGTTCATCCCCGGGCCGGCCGGCGCGCTCGCGGTGGCGTACTGGGCCCCCTTCAAACCGGCCGGCGTCAGCGCGTCGATCAACTGCTTGCTGGTCACCTTGCCCGTGTCGGCGAACTCGACGCCGACCGCCTGTTGCTGCGGGTAGAGCGCCACCCTCGCGACGCCCTCGACGTTCCGCAGCGCGGCTTCGGCCTTCCTCCCCGCGGCCGCGTCCTGGACACCCGGGACGCTCAGGACGAAGATCCCGCCGTACCGCATGTCCTTGCCCATCATGTGCGGCGTGCCGGACACCGCGCGGGCGACCTCCTGCGCCGGAATCACGGCCTCGTCGAACTCGATCGTGGCGTTCTTGCTCGGGAAGTCCACCCGCACGGACTTCACCCCCTTGACCTTCTTCAGCGACCCCTCGACGGTCGCGGCGCAGGGCGGGCAGTGCAGGCCCGAGACCAGGTACGTGGCCTTGGTGACCTCCGATTGAGCCGGCGGCTTCGGCTCCTGGGCGTAGCCGGTCGGGGCCAGCGCCACGACTCCCACCGCCGCGAAAGAGAGCAACGACCTCATGCTGCACCTCCGAAACACGCAGGCTGTGAGGAACGAGGAGCGGCGGCCTGTGCGCCGGTCTCACTCGGGGCGAAACGGACGAATCACTTTTTCTTCGGCTCGTCCGGACCTTCGTTGGCCCACTGCCGGCCGACGTCGTCCACCGACCTGGGCGGGGCGACCTTCGGCACCTCGTAGCCGATGGCCTTGATCCGAGCCTCGCGGATCTTCTGGGTGTCGCACCCGAACTCCTTGTCCCGGGCGGCGACGACCTTCGGGTCCGCCTGCCCGTCGCCCATGAGCGACCAGATGAGCAGCGGCTCGCCGACCGGGACGGCGGTCTTCGGGTCGGGCCAGGTGTGCCACGCCTTGCCCCAGGTGGTCAGGATCGTCTTCATGAACTTCAGCTCGTCGTCCGGCTTCATCCCCGGGGCGATCAGCCCCCCGCCGAGCACCTCGTAGGTGTGCGCGTGCCAGTACTTCTTCTCCCCGTCCGGGAGCTTGCGGTAGGCCTCGTCCGGGATGAGGTACTCGACCCCGAGCAGCTTCGCGTTCTTCCCGGTGCCGTCGAACAGCACGCACTGGAACACGTCGCACTCGGGGTCGGTGTGGGCGGCGCAGTAGTGCTGGGTGACGAGCTGGAACTTCGGGTCCTTCTTGGCCATGTGGATGCCGCAGAAGTGGAGGTGCGGGCCGGCCAGCGGCCCGTCCCCGCCCTTCGCCGGCCCGTGATCGTCGGCCGCGGCGATCCCGCAGACCGGGACCGCACCCAACGCCCCAAACAGCTCGCGACGATTCATGTCAGGCTCCGGAATGAGAGACGGTTCCAAAAGGGTCAGGTGCCGGCCGTTCGCTTGAACCGGAACTTCCGTCTGCCGCGTGGCGGCCGCG
>JAIEQN010000806.1 GCA_019747685.1 Gemmataceae bacterium | reverse complement strand
AGCATGTCGGACTCGTTGATCGGCATCCAGCCGCGGAGGCTCGACCCGTCGAACCCGATGCCGTCCTCGAAGGTGTCTTCCTCCAGCGCCTCGGCCGGGATGGTGAAGTGCTTCCACAGGCCCGGGAAGTCCATGAACCGGAGGTCGACGGCCTTGACCTCCCGCTCGCGGACGTAGGCCAACACTTCCCGGGGGGTGCGGGCGGGTTCGCGGCTCGACACGGGTATCGGCCCCTGGTGGCGGGGAAGGCGGGTTGGGTGGCACGGGCGGGCCGTGCGTCCGGCGGGGGAGAGGTGGCCGCGGGGGTTGGGGTGTTATAGCACTTTGCACCCGGCCCGGCGGGGCGGGTATAATCCGGGTGCCCGGTCCCGTCGGCGGGGGTGCGGCCCATGTCCCAGGCGATCGTCGACCCGAACGAACTCCGGCGGTTCGCCGCCGGCCTGAAGCGGTTCAACGCCGACCTGCAAACCAGCCTGGCCGGGCTGCACGGCCAGCTCGTCGCCCTCGGCGACTCGTGGCGGGATCACGAGCACGACCGGTTCCGGCAGGAGTTCGAGCAGACCATGCACGCCCTCGAGCGGTTCGTCGAGGCGTCGGCCGAACACATCCCGTTCCTCCTCCGCAAGGCCGAGCGGATCGAGGAATACCTGTCGCAGCGGTAGCCGGGTCGAAAGTCATAAGGTCACAAGTCGTAAAGTCCGAAGACCGGGCATTCCCGACTTTCCGACTTTACGACGTTACGACTTGGGACCCCGATGGAAGCCGACGTCCGGTCGATCGACGCGGTCCGCGACTGGCGGGCGGCCCTGGCCGCCTACGGCGAATCTCTGTCCGAAGCGCTGGCCGGGGTCGAGCTGGAAATCCGCCGCGGGTTCGACTGGCTGGCCGACCAGCTCGCCCATTGGCGGCGGGAGGTGAAGGAGTGTGAGGAGAACGTGTTCCGGGCCAAGCAGGAGCTGGCCGCCCGGAAGTGGCCGGGGTACGACGGCCGGCCGCCGGACACCACCGACCAGGAGAAGGCCCTGCGGCGGGCGCAAGCCCGGTTGGAATTCGCCGAGGGGCAGGTCGAGCGGGTGCGGGGGTGGATCGCCCGGCTGCCGAAGGTGGTGGACGAGGTCTACCGCGGCAAGGGGCACCGGCTGGCGACGTTCCTCGAAGTCGAGCTGCCCCGCGGGCTGGCCGACCTCGGCCGCCGGGTGTCCGCGCTCGACCGGTACGCCGGGCTGCGGCCGGACTACGCCCCGGCGCCGGCGGCGAGCGCAAAACAACCCCTCCCCCCGGCCCCGACAAATGACCCCTCCCCCCGGCCCCCTCCCCCGGGGGGAGGGGGCCGGGGGGAGGGGTCCGCGGAGCAATCCCCATGAGGTTCGGGGCCACCCGCAGCCAGATTTACGACGCCCAGAAGACGGCCCGGGCCAAGTGGGACGCCACCGAGGCCGACTGGGACGATGCCGTCCGCCGCGAACACGGCGAGCGGGTCGTGCAGCCGCTGGACGACGCGGTCGGCGACGCCCTCCGGGCGATCGACCAGCTGGCCGTCGTCTTCAACCAGATCCGCCACGAGTGCGAAGACCCAGGCTCTTAGCCACACAGGCCGGGAGGCCTGTGCCGCCAGAAAACCAGCTTTGGTGGCACAGGCCTCCCGGCCTGTGTTCCAGGAAAGCACCCCATGCCGGCCAACTACTTCGACCGGGCCCGGGCCGCCCTCGTCCGGCTGACCGAATCGGCCCGCGACCGGGCCGCCGCCGAGGCCCGGATCGGGTCGACCTTCCAGGCCGCCTCGGACAAGGCCGAGCGGGAGGTCAACCGCGCCCGCAAGGCGAACACCGCCGCCCGGGACGCGGAACTCGGGGCGCTGGCCGACACCCACGCGGCGACCGCGAGGGAGGTCGCCGGCCGGGCCGACGCCGCGCTGTACGCCGCCAACCGGGGCCGGGACGAGAAGCGGGCCGGCCTGGTCGCCCGGTACAAGGCCGGCCGGGAGAAGGCCGAGGCCGAGTACAAGGACCGGCTCTGGCAGCTCGCGTCGGTCCTGGAAGGCCGGGAGAAGCGGGCGGCCGACCGACTCGACGCCCTCCGCCGGGAGGCGGCCGCCGGGCGGGACCGGGCCGACGGCCTGTGGGCCGTCGCCGACCCGCTGCTGGCCCGGTGTCGGGCGACGCGGGCCGACGTGGTCTACCTCGGGGGGCCGATCCGCCCGGCCGACGGCGACCCGACCGCCGGGATGCAGCAGGCGCTGGACGCGGCCGAAGAAGCCACCGGGCGGCTGCGGCGGCTGTTCCTGCCGAAGCTGGCCGGGCTGGGCGGGCTGATGCTCTTCGTCGGCCTGGCGGCCGGGGCCGGGGCGGCCGCCGGGTTCACCACCCTCGATGACCCCCTCACCGCCGTCGGGGTGGCGGTCGGGGCCGGGCTGGTGGTCGGCCTCGGGCTGTGGTTCGTCGCCCGCTGGCTCGCCCGCCGGCAGACCCTCCGGGCCGGCGCGGTCCTCGGCGAGAAGCTGGCCGCGGCCGTCGCCGCCGCCGCCCACCTGGAGGAGCACGCGGCCGCCGAGCACGCCGCCGAGGTGCAGCGGGTGCGGGACCGGCACGCCCGCCACACGGCCGAGACGGAGGGGTACTACCAGCCGCTGTTCGCCGCCCAGAAGGAGCAGTACGAGACGGGCCTGGAGCGGCTGGTGGCCGACCACGCGGCCGCGACCGGGGCCGCCCAGAAGCGGCGGGCCGATGAGCTGGAGGCCGCCGAGACCGACTACCAGGCCCGCCGGGACGAGATCGAAGGCCGGCTCGGTGCCGACCTGCGGGCGGCCGAGGCGGTGTACGCCGAGAAGACGGCCGCCGCGACCGCGACCCGGGATGCGGAGTGGCAGTCGGCCGCCGACGCCTGGCGGACCGCGACCGCCGAAGTCGCCGCCGAGCTGAACTTCCTCCGGGCCGAGGACGACCGCCTCTTCCCCGGGTGGGATGAGCTGGAACGCGGCGACCGACCGCTGCCGGCCGAGGTGCCCGGCGGGGTGTGGTACGGCTCCCAGGCCCTCGACCCGGCGGGCGTCCCGGACGTGGTGTCGGCCGACCCCCGGCTGGCCCCGCCGGCGGACCTGGCCGGCCCGGTCCCGGCGTTCCTGCCGTTCCCGGACCGCTGCGCGGTGGTGCTCAAGGCCCGGGACGACGGCCGGGCCAAGGCGGTCGAGGCCCTCCAGGCGATGATGCTCCGGTTCGCCACCGGGCTGCCGCCCGGGAAGGTCCGGTTCACCATCGTCGACCCGGTCGGCCTCGGCGAGAACTTCGCCGCCTTCATGCACCTGGCCGACTACGACGAGAAGCTCGTCACCGGCCGCATCTGGACCGAGCCGCGAGAGATCGAGGCGCGGTTGACCGACCTAACCGAGCACATCGCCAGCGTCATCCAGAAGTACCTGCGGAACCAGTACGCGACGATCGAGGAGTACAACCGGGCGGCCGGCGAGGTCGCGGAACCCTACCGGGTGCTGGTGGTCGCCAACTTCCCGGCCAACTTCACCCCGGAGGCGGCCAAGCGGCTGGTCAGCGTCGCCCAGAGCGGCCCGGCCTGCGGGGTCTGCACCCTGGTCGGCGTCGACGCCAAGGCCGAGATGCCCCGGGACTTCCGCTTGGCCGACCTGGAGGCGGCGGCGTTCGTGCTCAACTGGCGGGACGGGCGGTTCGGCCCGAAGGACCCGGCCCTCGCCCCGTTCCCGCTGTCGGTCGACCACCCGCCCGAACCGGCGGCCGTCGCCAAGCTCGTTCAGCGGGTCGGCCAGGCGGGCAAGGAGTCGGTCCGGGTGGAGGTGCCGTTCGAGTACATCGCCCCCCGGCCGGACGAGGTCTGGCGGGCGTCGGCGGCGAGGGGGTTCGAGGTCCCGGTCGGCCGGGCCGGGGCGACCCGCCGGCAGGTCTTCTCGCTCGGCCGGGGGACGGCCCAGCACGCCCTGGTGGCCGGCAAGACCGGGTCGGGCAAGAGCACCCTGCTGCACGCCCTGATCACCAACCTGGCCCTGCACTACAGCCCGGAGGAAGCGGAACTCTACCTGATCGACTTCAAGGAGGGGGTCGAGTTCCAGTGGTACGCCGAGTACCGGCTGCCGCACGCCCGGGTCGTCGCCATCCAGAGCGAGCGGGAGTTCGGCCTGAGCGTCTTGCAGCGGCTCGACGGCATCCTCCGCGAGCGCGGGGAGAAGTTCCGCGACGCCGGCGTCAACGACCTGGCCAGCTACCGGGCCGCCCGGCCGGGCGAGACGACGCCCCGCATCCTGCTCGTCGTGGACGAGTTCCAGCAGTTCTTCGTCGAGGACGACAAGCTGGCCCAGGAAGCCTCGCTCCTGTTGGACCGGTTGGTCCGGCAGGGGCGGGCGTTCGGGCTGCACGTCCTGCTCGGGTCGCAGACCCTCGGCGGGGCGTACTCCCTGGCCCGCAGCACCATCGACCAGATGGCCGTCCGGGTCGCCTTGCAGTGCTCGGACGCCGACGCCCAACTGATCCTGAGCAAGGACAACACCGCGGCCCGGCTGCTCGGCCGGCCCGGCGAGGCGATCTACAACGACCAGAACGGGCTGGTCGAGGGGAACGACCCGTTCCAGGTGGTCTGGCTGTCGGACGAGAAGCGGGAGGAGCTGTTGAAGGGCCTGGGCGGGCGGGCCGACGGGAAGTACCCGCCACCGCTGGTGTTCGAGGGGAACCGCCCGGCCGAGGTGGCGGACAACCCGCGGCTGGCCCGGGCGCTGGGGCACCCCACGGCGGCGAAAGCCCCCGTGGCGTGGCTCGGCGACCCGGTCGCCATCAAGGAGCCGACGGCGGCCGTCTTCCGGCCGGTCGGGGCGGCAAATCTTTTGCTCATCGGCCAGAACGAAGAGGCGGCCCGGGGGCTGTTCGCGGCGGCACTGGTCGGGCTGGGGGCCCAGGTGGCGCCCGGCGCCGGCCCGGCCTTCACCCTGCTCGACGGCACCCCGGACGACGCCGACGACCCGGACTACCTCCGGCGGGTGGCCGGGCGGCTGCCGCACCCGACCGCGACCCCGGACCGGGCCGGGCTGCCGGCCGCCCTCGCCGAACTCGCCGCTGAGGTCGACCGCCGGCAGAAGGGCGAATCGGCCGGCCGGTCGCCGCGGTTCCTGTTCGTCTTCGGCGTCCACCGGTTCCGGGAACTCCGCAAGGCCGACGACGACTACGGGTTCGGCCGGCGGGGCGGGGACAAGGAGCCGACCCCGGCCGAGCGGTTCGCCGCGGTCCTCCGGGACGGCCCGGCCCAGGGCGTTCACGCGGTCGTCTGGTGCGACTCCTTGACCAACCTCAACCGGACCTTCGACCGGCCGCTCGTCCGCGAGTTCGGGATGCGGGTGCTGTTCGCCATGAGCCCGACCGACAGCAGCACGCTGATCGACTCGCCGGCGGCGGCGAAGCTGAACCGGAACCGGGCCTTGTACGTCCAGGAGGAGCAGGACCGGCCGGAGAAGTTCCGTCCGTACGGGCCGCCCCCCGCCGACTGGCTCGACCGGGCGGCCGGGCTGCTCCGCGGCGCGGCGGAGGCGGCTCCGGCGTAGGGTGTGTCGAGCGGACCGTCGGCGGTCCGCGAGACGCACCACGCGATGCCGGGGCGTCTCGCGGACCGCCGACGGTCCGCTCGACACACCCTACATGGCCTTCGGCTTGCCCCGCCCGCCCGCCGCCGGGTACACTCTCCCCTTCCGCCACGGAGGGCGTCTGTTGGCGAAGGCCGAGCCGTTGCGTGTCGCCGTCCTCGGGGCCGGGCCGGTCGGGCTCGAAGCCGCCCTGTACGCCCGGGCGTGCGGGCTGCCGGTCGCGGTGTACGAGCGCGGCCAGGTCGGCGACCACCTCCTCCGCTGGGGCCACGCCCGGCTGTTCACCCCGTTCGGCTGGAACGCCTCGCCGCTCGGGCTGCGGGCGCTGCTCCGCGAGCGGCCGGCCCGCGACCTCCCGGCCGAAGCCGACATCCTGACCGGCCGGCAGTTCCGCGACGCCTACCTCGTCCGGCTGGCCGAGTCCGAAGCCCTGCTCGAATCGATGCACCTCGGCTGGGAGGTGCTGCACGTCGGCCGGCCGGCGGCCGCGAAGAAGGCCGACCCGGACGACCGCCGGCCGTTCCGGCTCCTGGTCCGCGGGCCGAACGGCGCCGAGCGGATCGACCAGGCCGATGTCGTCCTCGACTGTACCGGCACCTACGCCACCCCGAACAGGCTCGGCGACGGCGGCATCCCGGCGGTCGGCGAGCGGGCCGCCCGGCCGCACCTCTCCTTCGGCCTGGAAGACGTTCTGGGTGATCGGAAGGACCATTACGCCGGGCGGAGCGTCGTGCTGGTCGGCGACGGGTACACCGCGGGGGCGACCATCTGCGCGCTGGCGGCCCTGGCCGAGGACCACCCGGCGACGTGGGCCTTCTGGCTGACCCGCGGGCCGCGGGGCCAGCCCCTGCCCCGACTGCCGAACGACCCGCTGAAGGAGCGCGACCGCTTGGCCGCGAAGGCGAACTCGCTGGCCACCCGCTGCGACGGGAACCTGGAGTTCCACCCGCAGACGCTGATCGACGAGGTCGTCTGCCACGGCCCGGACAAGGGGTTCCGGGTCGCCGGGCGGACCAACGGCAAGCCGGTCGCCTGGGAGGTCGAGCGGGTCATCGGGGCGGTCGGGTCCCGGCCCGACCCGTCACTCGGTCTCGGCCTGCGGGCGGACGAGCCGGGGTACTTCGTCCTCGGGGCGAAGGCCGGCGGGCCGGCCTTCCTGATGCGGGACGGCCTCGACCAAATCCGGAAGGCGTTCGCCGCGATCCTCGGCAACCCCCGGGTCGACCTGTACGCGAACAAGGCGGCGTAATGCCGGGCGAGCGGGGGCCGTGAGGCCCCTGTTTCCCCGACCCAACAGGGGGCTGACGCCCCCCGCTCGCCCGGACACCAGCGGATGCCCGACGTCACGGTCGTCACCGGCGGGGCCGGGTTCATCGGGTCGCACCTGGTCCGGCTCTTGGCCGACCGCGGCGAGCGGGTCCGGGTGGTGGAGCGTCCCGGGGCCTCGGTGGACCACCTGCCACCGGGGGCGGACGTGGTGTTCGCCGATGTCCGCGACGCGGACGCGGTCCGGCAGGCGGTCGGCGGGGCTCGTCACGTCTACCACCTGGCCGCCAACCCGCAGCTCTGGACCCGCCGCCGCGGCCACTTCCACACCGTCAACTACATCGGGACGGTCAACGTCCTCACCGCCGCCCTGGACGCCGGGGCCGAACGGGTGCTGCACACCAGCACCGAGAGCATCCTGACCCGGGTGCGGCAGGCCGAGCCGATTACGGAAGAACAAGACGTGCCGTCGGCCGACGTGATCGGGCCGTACTGCCGGTCGAAGTACCGGGCCGAGCGGTTCGCCCTCGGGCTGGCCCGGCGGGGGGCCCCGGTGGTCGTGGTCAACCCGACCCTGCCGGTCGGCCCGGGGGACCGCGGCCGGTCGCCGCCGACGCGGATGATGCTCGACTTCTGTAAGGGGAAGCGGTCGGCCTACCTGGACGCCGAGCTGAACCTGATCGACGCCCGGGACGTGGCCGACGGGATGGTTCGCGCCGTCGAGCGTGGCCGGCCGGGCGTGCGGTATCTGCTCGGGGCCGAGAACTGGTCGGTCAAGTCGGTGTTCGCCGAACTGGCCGAGCTGACCGGCCTGCCCGAGCCGCGGTGGCGGGTGCCGTACCCGGTCGCCCTGGCCGCGGCGTACGCCAGCGAGCTGGCGGCCGACCTCGTCACCGGCGCCATCCCGGCCGCGACCGTCACCGGGGTGCGGCTGACCCGCCGGCGGATGCACTTCGACCCGTCCCGGAGCCTGGCCGAACTCGGGCTGGCGCCCCGCCCGGTGGCCGGGTCGGTCGCCGAGGCGGTGGCCTGGTTCCGGCGGGAGGGGTGGGTGTAGCCGACCCTACCCCACCCCCTTCCCCCCGCGGGGGAGGGGGTGGGGCTTCTCGTCGTCCGGGTTCCGCTTGCGTACATTGTTTCCGCCCGGGTAGACTGTCCGACACGACCCGCCCGCCGGAAGGGATTCCCGCCGTGACCCGCCCCGCCGCCCCGGACGACCGCACCGCCGCCTGGCTGGACGAGGTGGCGGCCGCCGCCGGCCGGGGGCGGGACGGGCTGCTCGCCCGGCAGCGGCCCGACGGGCACTGGGTCGGCGAACTCGAAGGCGACACGATCCTGGAGTCCGAGTTCGTCCTGCTGCTCGCCTTCCTGGGCCGGGCCGACGACCCGCGCGTCCGGCCGCTGGCCAACTACCTGCTCGAGCACCAACTGTCCGACGGCGGCTGGGCCAACTACCCCGGCGGCCCGGCCGAGGTCAGCGTTTCCGTCAAGGCGTACTTCGCCCTCAAGATCGCCGGGCACGCCGCCGACGAGCCGCGGATGATGCGGGCCGCGGACGCCGTCCGCCGGCTCGGCGGGGCCGAGGCGACGAACTCGTTCACCCGGTTCTACCTCGCCCTGCTCGGGCAGGTGCCGTACTCCGCCTGCCCGTCGGTCCCGGCCGAGATCATCCTCCTGCCGCGGTGGTTCGTCTTCAACATCTACCAGATGTCGGCCTGGAGCCGGACCATCTTCGTGCCGTTGAGCGTGGTCGATGCGTACAAGCCGGTGACGAGGCTGCCCGAGGGGGTGCACGTCCGCGAGCTGTTCCTGCACCCGCCCGAGGCGCCCCGCTGGCCGGCCAGGCCGACGCGGGCGTGGTTCTCGTGGGCCAACTTCTTCCTCGGCGTCGACTGGGTCATCAAGCGAGTGGAGGGGCTGCGGCTCTTGCCGCTACGACGGCTCGCGGTCCGCAAGGCCCTGGCCTGGATGCGGGAGCGGTGTGCCGATAGTGACGGGATCGGGGCCATCTTCCCGCCGATCGTCTATCACGCGGTCGTGCTCAAGGCTCTCGGGGTGCCGGCCGACGACCCCGAGATGCAGTGGGTGCTGAAGCAACTCGCCGACCTGGAGCTGCCCGAGGGCGACACCCTCCGGCTCCAGCCGTGCCTGTCGCCGGTCTGGGACACCGCGCTGTCACTGATCGCCGCGGCCGACGCCGGCCAGCGGCCCGACTCGGCCGAGGTCGAGGCGGCGGTCGCGTGGCTGTTGGCGAAGGAGTGTCGGCACGCCGGCGACTGGGCCGGGGCGGTCCGCGGGGTCGAGCCCGGCGGGTGGTTCTTCGAGTACCGCAACGCCTTCTACCCGGACACCGACGACACGGCGATGGTCTTGATCGCCCTGGCCCGGTCCGGTCACGCCGGGCGGGAAGGGTGCCGGCCGGCGGTCCGCCGGGCCGTGAGCTGGCTGCTGGCCATGCAGAACTCCGACGGCGGGTGGGCGGCGTTCGACAAGGACGTGGACAACCCGCTCCTGGAGAAGGTGCCGTTCGCCGACCACAACGCCATGCTCGACCCGAGCTGCCCGGACATCACCGCCCGGGTGCTGGAGGCCCTGAGCCACTACGGGTACAAGCAGGGCCACCCGGCCGTCGACCGGGCCGTCGCGTTCGTCCTGGCCCGGCAGGAGGGGGACGGCCCCTGGTTCGGCCGGTGGGGCGTGAACTACGTCTACGGGACCTGGCAGGTGCTGGTCGGGCTGGCGGCCGTCGGGCTCGACATGACCGCCCCGGCGATCCGCCGCGGGGTGCGGTGGCTGAAGGACGGTCAGAACGCCGACGGCGGCTGGGGCGAGAGCTGCCGCAGCTACGACGACCGAATGACCGCCGGGCAAGGCCCCTCGACCCCGTCGCAGACGGCGTGGGCCGTGCTCGGGCTGGTGGCCGCCGGCGAGGCCGACACGCCGGAGGTCCGGGCCGGGGTGGAACACCTGATCGGCACCCAACAGCCCGACGGCGGCTGGGCCGAGGAGCCGTTCACCGGGACCGGCTTCCCGAAGGTGTTCTACCTGAAGTATCACATGTACCCCGTGTACTTCCCGCTGATGGCCCTGGCCCGGTACGCGGCCGCCGTCGGCGGCCCGGCCGGCTACCGGCTCGACCCCGGCCACCCGCTTCCGGCGATGAAACAGGCCGCCACCGTCCACGCCGACCGCTAACGACCCGGAGCTACGATGCGATTTCCGCTCAGCCTGACCACCGACATGGCGGGCTACATGCTGAGGATGCGGCTGCGGCGGGAGAAGCGGTTCCCGCTGGTGCTGATGCTGGAGCCGCTGCACGCCTGTAATCTCACGTGTACCGGGTGCGGCCGCATCCGCGAGTACGAGAGCACCATCAAGGAGAAGCTGAGCGTCGAAGAGTGTTTGGTGTCGGTGGACGAGTGCGGCGCCCCGATCGTCAGCATCTGCGGCGGGGAGCCGCTCATCTACCCGCAGATCGGTGAGCTGGTTCATGGTATTTTGAAGCGCCGCAAGCACATTTACCTGTGCACCAACGGCGTCTTCCTCACCAAGAAGTTGAATCAATTCCGGCCCACCTCCCGGTTCTTCTTCAACGTCCACCTGGACGGGCTGGAGGAGACGCACGACCTGGCGGTCGAGCGGAAGGGGGTGTTCCGGCAGGCGGTCGAGGGGATCAAGGCGGCGAAGAAGGCCGGGTTCCTGGTCTGCACCAACACCACAGTGTACAAGGAGACCGACATGGCGGAGGTCGACGCCCTGTTCGGCTACCTCACCGCGCTGGGGGTGGACGGGTTCATGCTGTCGCCGGCCTACGGTTATGCGGCGGTGTGTAGTACGAACCCGGACGGGGCGGCCGAAATCTTCCTGACGCGGGACCAAATCCAACAGAAGTTCAATGAGGCGGCCGGGCTGTTCAAGAAGTACAAGCTGAACACCTCGCCGGTGTACGCCGAGTTCCTACAAGGTAAGCGGGACCTCAGTTGCGCGGCTTGGGCCAGCCCGACCCGGAACGTGAAGGGCTGGAAGGGGCCGTGCTACCTCATCACCGACGAACACCACGACTCGTTCCGCCGGCTGATGGACGAGACCGAGTGGGAGAGCTACGGGTACGGCAAGGACCCGCGGTGCGAACACTGCATGATGCACAGCGGGTACGAGGTGGCCGCCGCCCTCGGCATGAACAGTAAGCTCGGGGACGGCTGGAAGATGCTGAAGTGGCAGTTGACGTGATGAACCCGGCGGACCCCACCCCCGCCGTCGTCCTATTCGCCCTCGAACGGGAAGCCGCTCCGTTCCGCCGGGCGGTCCGCGGCCGCCCCGATGTCGACATCGTCGTCACCGGGATCGGCCACGCCGCGGCGGCGAAAGCGATCGCCGGCGTGCTGGCCGGGCCGCGGCCGGGGCTCGTCGTGATGGCCGGGTTCGGCGGGGCGCTGCGGGACGGCCTCCGGGTCGGTGACGTGGTGACGCCGGCCGAGGTGGTGGACGACCGCGGCGGACGGTGGGCCTGCGCCGGCGGCGGAGCTGGCCGGCTGCTCACGATGTCGGCGATCGCCGCCACCCCGGCCGAGAAGCGGTCGCTCGGCGACCGCTTCTCGGCGGACGTGGTGGACATGGAGTCGGCGGCGGTGGCCGAGGCGTGCCGGGCGGCCGGGGTGCCGTTCCGGGCGGTCCGGGCCGTCTCCGACACGGTCGATGTCGGCCTCTCCCCCCGGCTCGCCGAACTGTTCGCGGCGGGCCGGTTCTCGCCGTGGCGGGCGGCCCTCGCCCTCGTCCGTCAACCGGTCCTGATCGCCGAGTTCTGGCGGCTCGCCCGGGACACCCGCCTCGCCGCCGACCGGCTGGCCGCGGAACTCAGCAATCTTCTTGGCGAGCGGGGGGCGTGAGCCCCCTGTTCCCTCAACCCAACAGGGGGCTCACGCCCCCCGCTCGCCAAGAATCACGACTTGCCCAGGATCAGGTCGACGACCCAGTAGCAGCGGGCGTGCGGGCCGGGGCCGCGAAGGTGGCCGATCACGTCGGGGTGGGTACACCCGGCGTCGTCGAGGGCCTCGGCCAGGACCGGCAGCCGGTCCCACGCCCGATCCGGGTAGATGCTCTCGGCCAGCGCGACGGCCGTGCTCGTCCGCCAGTCGGGGTCGAGCGCCACCGGCCGGAACGGGTTGTCGAAGATACAGCGGAGGAGGGCAAGTTGTTCCCGCTCCTCGGAGGCGCGGGCGGCGACCTCCGCTGCGTCGGCACCCTCCTGGAGCGCCGCGATGGCGGCGATGTCCGGCCGGGTGTTGGGGAACATACTCTCGAAGGGGTTGGCCTCCAGGAACCGTGCGCTCGCGTCCAACCCGATCCGACCGAGTACGGTGTCGGCCACACGGCGGGCCAGTCCGGACGGCAAGTCCACATTGGCCGCCCACCCGACCGCGGAGTCGAAGAGGTTGCGGTAGTCGTGTTCCGGGGGCGCGGAGTTCAGGAAGTCCGCCACCGTCCGGCTCGCCCCCCGGCACTCGTCCGGGGTCGCCTCCCCGTCGGCGTAGCGTTCGGCGACCTCGATCGCGCAGGTGAAGCTCATGTCGCTCAGGAAGTACGCGACACGACGGCAACAAGCGCAGGCGAACAGCCGGAGCTTGCGGTCACTTGACCGGCCTTCGAGGTAATCCAGCAGCAGCGGGCTGGTGGACGCCCACCACTCGGCCTCGGTCACGGCGTCACCCCGACCGGGCCGGGCGGGCCGTCAACTCGAAACTTCAGACTCGGAACTCGAAACTACCCGAGCCGGCTCATCTTGACCTCGCCGCCGACGACCGTGGCCACCGCCCGGCCGGTGACCGGGTGGCCGTGGAACGGGCTGTTCCGGCTCTTCGACTTGAACTCGCCCACGTCGATCGTCCACTTCACCTTCGGGTCGATCACCGTCACGTCGGCCGGCCGGCCGGGCTGCAACGTCCCCCGGTCGATGCCCAGCACCTTCGCCGGGTTCACCGTCATCTTGGCCAGCATGTCCGGCCAGCTCAGGTGCCCCGGCTCGATCAGGTGGGTCGCGCACAAGGGGAGGAACGTCTCCAAGCCGACGATGCCGTTCGGAGCCTGGTCGAGTTCCCGCTCCTTCTTCTCCGGGGCGTGCGGGGCGTGGTCGGTCGCCAGCACCGACAGCGTGCCGTCCTTCAGCCCGCCGAGGATGGCGTCCACGTCCTTCTTCGTCCGCAGCGGCGGCGACATCTTGTAGTTGCTGTCGAACCGCCGCATCTCGTCGTCGGTCAGGAGGAAGTGGTGCGGGCAGGCTTCGCCGCTGACCCGGATGCCCTTGGCGATGCCCTGGCGGATCAGGTCGACCCCGCCGGCCGTCGAGACGTGCAGGATGTGGACCCGGCCGCCGGTCAGTTCCGCGAGCACGATGTCCCGGTAGATCATGATGTCCTCGGCCACCGCGGGCATCCCCCGCAGCCCGAGCTGCATGCTGACGAACCCCTCGTTCATCACCCCGCCCTGGGTGAGTTCGAGGATTTCCGCGTGGACCAGGACGGCCCGGTCGAACATCCGGCAGTACTCCAGCGCCCGCCGCATGATCTCGGCCGAGTAGACCGGGGCGCCGTCGTCGGTGAACGCCACCGCCCCGCCCTCGACCAAGCCGCCGAGTTCGGCCAGCTCCTTCCCCTCGCGGCCCTTCGTCACCGCCCCGATCGGGAAGACCATGCAGTTGCCGGCGCGCTTGGCCTGGAGGATGACGAACTCGGCCGCGGCCCGCGAGTCCAGGGCCGGCTCGGTGTTCGGCATGCAGGCGACGGCCGTGACCCCGCCGGCGATGGCCGCGGCCGTCCCGGTGGCGATCGTCTCGTCCTCCTCCCGGCCCGGCTCGCGGAGGTGGACGTGCATGTCGATCAGCCCGGGCGAGACGATCGTCCCGGTGCAGTCGAGGGCCTTGTCGGCGGCCACGCCGGCGTGCGACCCGACGCCGACGACCTTGCCGTCGGCCAGCCACAGGTCGGCGACCCGGTCGAGGCCCTGGGACGGGTCGATGACCCGGCCGTTGCGGAGCAGGAGGGTGGACATGCGGGGGGCTTTCCGGGTCAGCGGGGGCGGCGGGCCGGCGGCCGGAGGGCGGCGTCCCCGGTCTTGTGGAGGAACCGCAGACCCTGGCGGAATTCGGCCCGGACCCCGGACCGCAGGTGCCGGGCCCACGCCGGGTTCGCGTCCTGCCGGACCCACGCCATCAGGGCCAGGGCGTACCCGAACATCGGCCCGGTCATGTACTCCGGCTTCCGCAGGGCGGTCCCGGGCCAGCGGGTGTGGTTCCCGTCCCAGTGCCGGGGGACGTTCGCCAGGAAGACGCCGAGGCCCTTGAACACCACCGTCAGGTCGGTCAACAGCTCGTTGTCGTAGACATTCGGGTCGATGCGGCCCTCGCCGATCAGCCGCTGGTGGGCCAGTTCGTGGGCTAGGGTGCCGACCAGGCTCATCGGGTCGGCCGTCTCGGCCTCGTTGACCCGGATGACCTCGCCCTCGTACAGCCCGGCCGCCTCGGTCGGGACGGCCTCGCCGCCGTCGTTGACCAGGAACAGGGGGTTGGCCGACGGGCGGAGGAACTTCAGCCGGATCAGGCCCGGCTCGACGCCCATGTAGTCGCAGACCCGGTCGAACAGCACCCGGACGGCCTTCCGGGACCCGTCGTAGGGGTCGGGGAAGAACTCCCGGGTGGGCAGGCCCATCCCGCCGGCGTACCGGTCGTCGGCCCCGAACTCGTCGCGGAGCCAGGCCATCCGCCGCTCCACCCACCGCTTGGCCTCGGGGTCGACCGGACAGGACGACGGGAAGAGCCAGCCGAACATGGGGCATCCCGCGCACAGGCCGGGAGGCCTGTGCCACCAGGGGGCGGGCGGGGCCGGTGGCACAGGCCTCCCGGCCTGTGCGCGGGCGACCGGCGTTACCGGTTCCGCAGCCGGGCGAACAGCCCGCGGCGGGTGGTCTTCACGGTCGTCGACTCGGTCGCGGTGACGTACCCGGCGGGGGTCACCACCGGGGTTTCGGTGACGACGACGCCGGCCGGCATGACCACCGGGTTCGGCATGACGACGCCGGCGGCCGGCATCACGGTGGTCGTGGTCGTCCGCATCGACACGGTGCCGGTGGCGGGCCTGGCCGGCATGGTGGCCGGGACGGCCGCCGGGGCGGGGACCACGACCGGGGCCGGGGCGGTGATGACCGCCGGGGCCGGGGCCGGCATGGTGACCGAGGTGGCCGCGGTGGTCCGGCCGCGGAGCCGGCCGAACAGCCCCCGCCGGGTCTTGGTGGTCATCACGTCCGTCTCGACCACCGGGCCGGCCGTCACGACCGGGGTGGCCGGGGCGGTCACGACCACCGGAGCGCCGGTGACGACCACGTCGTCGGCGGCCGCCGGGGCGGCGGCCGCGACGGCCAGGCCGGCCGCCAGGGCGAAACCGATCCGCTTCATGCTGCTTCCTCCTGAAACGCCCGGGGCCGCGGGCCGTCCGTCGGCCCCGTCCGCCCGGGCACCCCAAGTGTACGGGGCCGGGGGACGTTCGGACACCCGGCCGGGGGTGCGGCACGGCGGTTGCCTGGGGTGGGGCGGGGCGATACGCTTGCCGCTGCCCGGCCGGCCGCCGCGCACCCCGCGTCCCGCCGCGGGGAACCCGCCCGCCCAACCGAACCCGAGGTCGCCATGAGTAGTACCCCGCCGGCCGGGGCCGTCCCCCAAAACCCGGACGACCCGAACACGGTGATGAGGAAGATCGACTACCTGGTCGTCTACGGGCACTCGAACCTGCTCTACTGGTGGCCGGTCTGGCTGGTGTCGTTCGTCCTGGCCGGGGTGACGTACTTCGAGGGGAACAAGATGGCCGTCGTCCCGCCGGGGACGGAGGTGGCCCACGACAAGGCGGTGGCCGGGTACGACGGCCCGCGGGACGTGCTGGTCGCCCCGGCCGGGCAGAAGCTGGAGGCGAACGACGAGGGCGGCCGGCCGACCATCCCGGGGATGACCGTCAGCCGGAGCAACGGGCTGGGGGTGATCTTCGTGGCCACCCTGCTGGTGGTGGCCATCGCCAGCACCATCCTGCTCCGCGGGCTGGTGTCGCTGGTCGCGGTGGTGGTGATGATCGCGGTGGTGATCCTGTTCGCCGTCCTCGGGTGGTGGGACGCGATCCTGTGGGAGCTGGGCCGGCTGGACATCCGGATGAACGCGGCCGGGTACCTGGCCGTCGCCGTCCCCCTGTTCGTCGTCTGGGTGCTGGTCGTCTGCGTGTACGACCGGGCCCACTACATCGTCTTCGACCAGGGCCAGATCCGGTACGTCCAGGAGGTCGGGGACAACGAGATCGCCATCCAGTCGGAGGGGGCGATCGTGGAGAAGAAGCGGAACGACGTGTTCCGGCACTGGATGCTCGGGCTGGGGACCGGGGACCTGGTGATCCGGATCGGCGGGCCGACCGGCCCGACGATCGAGCTGGAGAACGTGATCAACATCAACTCCAAGCTCGGGCTGATCCAGCGGCTGGTGAAGGAGAAGTCGATCTCGATCGAGTCGTCCTGACGGCCGGCGGCCGGCGGCCCCGGCGGTACAATACCGCCGGGGCCGCGTTTTTGCGCCCCCGGGGGGGCCAGCCATGACCGCCGCCGAGTTCGGGGATAAGTTCAACGCCTACGATTGGGACCTGTACCAGCCGCTCGCCGTTCTGCTGAAGGACGGCCGGCGGACCTACATCGACCCGCCCGGGGATCAGGCCCGGCCCCGCCCGGACGAGCTCGTCATCATCCGCCGGAGCAACCCCAAGAACCCGGAGCGGCATCGGTACGAGGAGATCACCGACTTGGTCGGGATGCTCGACCTGCCGGCCGACCAGGGGCGGATGAGCTACGCCGAGTTCGACTCGCTCATCCGCCAGTACCTGATGGCCGACCCGTTCCTGCCGTTCGCCGTCGAGTTGAGGTCCGGCGAGGTGCTGGAGGTCAAGCGGCGGCCGGACCTCGGGCGGGTGTGCCGCCACCTCCGCTGGCACGGCACGCCGGGGCGTCCGGACACCTACTATACGTTCGACGATGTCGCCCGTCTCGTCCCGCGGATGGTCCCCGTACCGGCCGGGGGTAACGGCCATGCGGCGTGACACGTTCGAGGAGGCGTTGCGGCGGGTCAACCGGGCGGCCCCGTTCCGCCATTACACGGTCGAGTTGGTCAGCGGAGAGTGCCTGATCGCCTACCACCCCGAACTCTTTGTCATCGAAGATGACCTGGTGATCTACGAGCCGTCCGACAAGGACCTCACCTACTTCGACGCCTCGTGCGTGGCCCGGGTGGTGAACAGCGTTGTCCCGCCGCGCCGGCGTTAGCCCGGCCGGCAGAGGCGGGCCAGCACCGCCATCCGGACGGCCAGGCCGTTGGCCACTTGGTCCAGGATCGCCGAGTTCGGCCCGTCGGCCACCTCCGGCGTTACCTCCACCCCCCGGTTGATCGGCCCCGGGGCCAACAGCAGCACGTCCGGCTTCGCCAGCCGCATCCGCTCGCCGTTCATCCCGAACAGGAGCTGGTACTCGCGGACCGACGGGAACAGCCCGGTCCGCTGCCGCTCGAACTGGATGCGGAGCAGGTTCAGCACGTCGCACCGGGGCAGGACGGCGTCGAGGTCGTGGGCCACCTCCACCCCGAGCCGGGCCACGTCCGGCGGCACCAGCGTCGGCGGCCCGCAGACGAGCACCTTGGCCCCGAGGGTCAACAGCCCGTGGATGTTGCTCCGGGCCACCCGGCTGTGGGCGATGTCCCCGACCAGCCCGACGGTCAGCCCGGCCACCCGCCCGAGCCGCCGGCGGACGGTGAGGATGTCGAGCAGCCCCTGGGTCGGGTGCTCGTGCGGCCCGTCCCCGGCGTTGACCACCCGGACGTGCGGCTTGAGGTGCCGGGCCAGGACGTGCGGGGCGCCGGGCGACGAGTGCCGGACGACCACGGCGTCGACCCCCATCGCCTCGATGTTCTTGGCCGTGTCGATGAACGTCTCGCCCTTGGCGGTGCTCGACCCGCCGGGCGAGAAGTCGACCACGTCCCCGCCGAGCCGGCGGGCGGCCAGCCCGAAGCTCAGCCGGGTCCGGGTGGACGGCTCGTAGAACAGGTTGGCGACCACCTTCCCCTTCAGGGCGTCGCCCTTCGGGGCGTCCCCGTACCCGACCCCGACGTACCGCCCGGCGTCGTCCAGGATCGCGGACAGCTCGGCGGCCGACAGCCCTTCCAGCCCGAGTAGGTGCGTCATCCGTGGCCCCCCGCGCGTTCCCCGAACTGTACCCGCCCGGCCGGCCGGTGGCCACCCGGACCCGGCCGCCGACAATGGGGAGGGTGTCCGGTCTTTGGTGGCACGGGCCTCCCGGCCGGTGCGCACCGGCCGGGAGGCCCGTGCCACCGAACCCCGAGCCGTCATGTCCGCCCCGTCGTCGGTCCCGCACACCCGCATCCTGGCCGGGCTCCTCCTCGGGGCGGCGGTCGGGTGCGGGGTGAACGCCCTGGTCGGGGAAGGGCTGGTCCCGGCCGGGGTCGTCGAGAAGGTGGTCCGGTACGCCACCAAGCCGGTCGGCGACGTGTTCCTGAACCTCCTGTTCCTGCCGATCGTCCCGCTGGTGTTCGCCTCGCTCGTCCTCGGGGTCGCCCGGCTCGGCGGGTCGGCCGACGTCGGCCGGACCGGGGCCAAGACGCTCGCCTACTTCCTCGTCACCACCGCCTGCGCCGCGGCCATCGGGTTGACCCTGGTGAACCTGATCGAGCCGGGCCGGCACGCCCGGGACCAGAAGGACGGGCTGATGGCCCAGTTCGGGGCCGAGGCCCAGGGCCGGCTCGACACCGCCAAGAAGAAGGAGTTCGGCGTCGGGACGTTCGTGGACGTGGTCCCGGCCAACCCGCTCAAGGCGCTGGTCGAGAAGGACATGCTGGCGATCATCTGCGCCGCCATCCTGGCCGGGTTCGCCGTCACCCGGCTCGACCCGGCCGCCGCGAAGCCCTTGATCGACGTGCTGGAGGGCGTCAACCGGGTGGCCGAGGTCATCATCCGGTGGGCGATGGCCGTCGCCCCGTTCGCCGTCTTCTGCCTGATCTTCAGCACCACCGCCCTGTTCGGGTACAAGCTCCTGGTGGCCCTGGGGGCGTTCGTCCTGACCGTCCTCGGCGGGCTGGCCCTGCACCAGTTCGTCGTCCTCCCGGTGCTGGTCAAGGCGCTCGGCGGGATGTCGCCGCTGGCGTTCTTCCGGAAGGCCCAGGGGACGATCCTGACGGCGTTCAGCACCAGCTCGTCCACCGCCACCCTGCCGGTGGCGATCCGCTGCGCCGAGGACGAGCTGGGGGTGCCGAAGGAGGTGTCGAACTTCGTCCTGCCGCTGTCGGCGTCGATGAACCACAACGGCACCGCCCTGTTCGAGGCGGTCACGGTCCTGTTCCTGTGCCAGGTGTTCGGCGTCGACCTGGCCCTCGACCAACAGCTCGTGGTCCTGGTCCTGTGCATCCTGACGGCGACCGGGATGGCCGGGGTGCCGGGCGGGTCGCTCCCCTTGATCGGGCTGATCCTGGTCCAGTTCGACGTGCCGGCCGGGGCGATCGCCGTCGTCCTCGGGGTGGACCGGGTGCTGGACATGTGCCGGACGGCGGTGAACGTGACGGCCGACCTGACCACCGCCGTGTTCGTGGCCCGGGGGCGGGTGGCGGCCCCGGCGGGCGACCGGCGCCCGCCCCCGGCCGCCCTCGCGGGGAAGGGGGAGGCCCCCGCCCGCCCGCCCGGAGTCGCGTATACCGCCCCGCGGTCGCGTGTTTCCCTGCCCCGCCCCGC
>JAIEQN010000504.1 GCA_019747685.1 Gemmataceae bacterium | reverse complement strand
CAACTTCTTCCGCGTCACCGGGAACCCGGACGAGGTCCTGCTCGACCTCGGGATGTACTCCCAGGTGATGGGGCCGGGCGGCCCCGAGCCGATCAGCCTCGGCCACCGGCTGGTGATGAACTTCGTGACCGCCAAGAAGCTGGCCGAGGTGCTCCGGGTGGTGGTCGCCCGGCACGAGCAGGCGTTCGGGGTGATCGAGGTCGACCCGAACCGCCGGCTCCGGGGCCAGCCCCAGATGCAGCGGCCGGCCGGGACCTGACCCGTCGGCGGGTGACTCAGCCAACGCCCCGGGCCGCCCGCTCGCGCCGGCCCGGGACCCCCGGCCCCGCTTCCCGCGGCCCCCGCCGTCCGGGCCGGAAGCGGGGCCGGGGTGTTCTTCCGCGTTCCCTTTGGGTGGGCGGAGGCGGCCCGCCAGTACCGCCTCCGCCCACCCTACACGTCGTTCACCGGGTGCGGCAGCTTCTCCCCCCGCAGGCCGGCCAAGAGGTTGTCGGCGCACAGCCGGGCCATCGCGTCCCGGGTGCCGACGGTCGCGCTGGCGACGTGCGGGGCGACCACGCAGTTCGGCAGCCGGTACAGCTCGTGGTCCGGCGGCAGCGGCTCCGGGTCGGTCACGTCCAGCCCGGCCGCGAAGATCGTCCCGGCCCGCAGCGCCTCGGCCAGCGCCGCCTGATCGACCAGCGGCCCGCGGGAGGTGTTCACGAGCACCGCCGACGGCTTCATCCGCCGGAACTGTTCGGCCCCGAATAACCCCTGGGTCGAGTCGTTCAGGTCGGCGTGAACCGACACGAAGTCGCTCTCGGCCAACAGGTCGTCCAGCTCGACCCACCTCGCCCCCAGCTCGCGGTCGGCGTCCGGCTTCGGCCCGCGGGCCGTGTACAGCACCCGCATCCCCCAGCCGCCGTGCAGCCGCTTGGCCGTGGCGAACCCGATCCGCCCCATGCCGACGATCCCGAGCGTCCTCCCGCTCAAATCCTGCCCGAGCCAGCCGAGCGGCTCCCAGGTCAGCCATCGGCCTTCCTTGGCGTCCGTCATGCTTTCCCCGAGCCGGCGGGCGGCGGCCAACAGGAGCGTGACGGCGATGTCGGCGGTGGCGTCGGTCAGCACGCCCGGGGTGTTCCCGACCCGAACCCCGCGGGCGGTACACGCCGGGAGGTCGACGTTGTTCACCCCGACCGCGAAGTTGCTCACCACCTTCAGCCGCGGGGCGGCGGCCAGGAGCGCGGCATCGACCTTGTCCGTCAGCAGCGAGACGAGGCCGTCGCAGTCCCGGACCCTCTCCCGCAGGACCTCAACCGGGGGCGGCAGCCGGTCCGGCCACACGTCCACCGCGGCCGCGGCCGCGATCCGGTCCAGCCCGGCGGCCGGGATGCGGCGGGCGACGAACACCTTCGGGCGGGTCATGGCCCCCTCCGGGGGAGTGTATAGCTGTAGTGTGTAGTGGCCGGCCGGGCCGCGGACGACCGGGGGCCGGCGGTGTCCGGGGGTCGTCGCGGGTAGAACCGGGACAGGCCGGAGGGGCGGACCATGACCGACGGGGCGCTGGCGGCGCTGGGGCGGGTGCCGAGCGGGCTGTTCGTCCTGACCGCCCGGCACGGGCGGAAGGAGACGGGGATGCTGGCCAGTTGGGTCCAGCAGTGCTCGTTCGACCCGCCGGCGGTGTCGGCCGCGTTCGGCAAGGACCGGTGGGTGCTGGACTGGCTGACGGACGGGGCGGCGTTCGGGGTGAACGTGGTCCCGGAGGGCGAGAAGGGGCTGGTGGCCCACTTCGGGAAGGGGTTCGGGCCGGACGAACCTGCCTTTGAGGGGCTGGGGGTCCGCCGGTCCGGCGACGGGGCCCCGGTGCTGGCGGCGGCCCATGCGTACCTGGACTGCCGGGTGGCCCACCGGTTCGACGCCGGGGACCACGTCCTCGTAATCGGCCGGGTAGTCGGCGGGGAGGTGCTGACGGCCGGCCGCCCGGCCACCCACGTCCGCCGCACCGGGAAGCATTATTGAGCGGGACGAGACGGCTATCCCCGGCACGAAGCCGCGGGTAGAATAAGGTCCGCTTCCGTCCACTGGGAGAGGCCGCGATGGCGTCGACTTACCCGGTTCCGGCATCCCGGCTCGGGGAGTGGGGCGCCCGGCTCGAACAGTTCACATCGCAAGTCGATGCGGGAGACGTGGCCGATGCGACCTGGCTCGATAATGCGCTCGCGGAGGCCGTAGGGCATCTCGATATCGTTCGCGGTCAGACCCCGCAAGTCTTGGACGATCTTGAGGCCGTGTTCGATGAGTATCTCGATGTGGAGGCGGAAGCGGCCGAGTTGGCCCGCAAGCAGGGCGGCACAGATTCCGAGAATCTAACCCAACTGCGTACGGTTTCCCGTGAGAAAGCCCGGATCTGTTGGACGAATCTGTGCGACTGGTTGGCGATGTCCGAGCGGCACGTCGTGAGGTCGCGTGACCGGGGCCGGCGGTTGCCCCCGGGCCGGCTGAGGAATGTTAACTCGGAGATCGCCGCCGAACTCGAATCCCTTTGCGAACGGGCCCAGGACCTGATCCGCTACCTCGTCGTCGCGGCCCCGGAACTCGACCTCGAAGTACCCGGCCATCTCGTCAAGAGCGTCTGGACCTTCCGCATCCCGCCGCTGGCCTACCTGCGGGCGATGTGGAATCTGTGGTGGTCGGCGATCCGACATCCCTTCTCCGAGACAACCATCGACCTGAGTACCGGCCGCGTCCTCTACCGCACCTGACCCGCGAGTTCGCCCGTGCCCGACGAACAACCCGCCGGTCAGCAACCGCCAAAGAAGCCGAAACGGAGATGTCCGAGGCGTCGGGCGGTGCCCGTCATCACCCAGAATCGGGTCTTCGTCCTGGTCATCCGGACCGTGACGGCAGCGTTCTTCGTTTCGCTCATCGGCCTACCAATCCTCTCGCCGGTAGCCGACAACCCGCGAACGCCGATGTAGACGCGGGCGGCGGAGGTGTTCGACATCGTGGCGAAGGTCACGATAGGTGCGCTCGTGGGCTTGCTCGGTGGTCGTGGCGCGGCCCCGGACCGTATTGAAGTTGGGCCACGGAAGTCGCGCACGGGACGGACCGATGACTGACGACGCCATTATCAGCCCGGACACCCGGCGGGAGAACCGACTCCCGCCCCGGCAGGCCCTCACCCGCAAGTGGCCGGTCCTCCACGAGGGGCCGGTCCCGCCGTTCGACCCCGCCGCCTGGGACCTGACCGTCTTCCCGATCCCGTTCGTGGACCAGGTCAAGCGGTTCACCTGGGCCGAGTTCGCCGCCCTCCCCCGGGCCCGGGTGTTCGCCGACATGCACTGCGTCACCCGCTGGAGCAAACTCGACAACCTCTGGGAAGGGGTGGCCACCCGCGAGTTGCTCAACCACGTCGCCGTCGCGCCGGCCGCCAAGTTCGTCATGGTCCACTGCGAGTACGGCTACACCACCAACCTGCCGGTCGAGGACTTCTTCGCCGAGGACGCCCTGTTCGCCCTCCGCCACGACGGGGCCGACCTCCCCCCCGACCACGGCTTCCCGGTCCGGCTGGTTGTCCCCCGCTTGTACGCCTGGAAGAGTGCCAAGTGGGTCCGCGGCATCGAGTTCATGGAATCGGACCGCCCGGGGTACTGGGAGTCCGGCATCTACCACATGCGGGGCGACCCGTGGGCCGAGGAGCGGTTCCGGCCCGGCGGGGACCCGGGCGGCGACCTGTAGGCCGGCCTCCGTCCGCTACCGTACAATCCTCATCCGGGTCCGCCGTCGTGGCGGACTTTGCACTTCCCCGGCCGGCGGTGTAAACCGGAAGGTATGACCCGCAGCCCCGACCCCGCCCGGACGCCCGCCGCGGCCGACGCCGACCTGTTCGCCGGCGGCGGCGGGCTGGGCCGGCTGATGGCCGGCTTCGACTGGGCGGCCACCCCGCTCGGCCCGCCCCGCGGCTGGCCCCAGAGCCTGACGATCGCCGTCCGCATCCTGCTCACCTCCCGGTACGCCATGTGGCTCGGGTGGGGGCCGGACTTCACCTTCTTCTACAACGACGCCTACGCCCGGATGACCCTCGGGCCGAAACACCCGTGGGCCCTGGGCCGGTCGGCCAAGGAAGTGTGGGCCGAAATCTGGGCCGACATCGGCCCCCGGGCCGACCGGGTGATCGCCACCGGCGAGGCCACCTGGGACGAAAGCCTCCTCCTGTTCCTCCAGCGGAACGGCTACCCCGAGGAGACGTACCACACGTTCTCGTACAGCCCGCTGCCGGACGACGCCGGCGGGGTCGGCGGGATGCTGTGCGTGGTCACCGAGGACACCGACCGGACGATCGGCGAGCGGCGGCTGAGGACCCTCCGCGAGCTGGCCGCCCGGACCGCGACCGAGGCCCGCACCGCCGAGGACGCCTGCCGGGCGTCCGCCGCCGTCCTGGCCGACAACCCCCGCGACCTGCCGTTCGTGCTGGTCTACCTGGCCGACCCCGATGGCCGGGCCGCCCGGCTGGCCGGGTCGGCCGGGGTCGCCCCCGGGTCGGCCGCCGCCCCCGAGGTGGTGTCGCCGGCCGACGACGCCGTCTGGCCGTTCGCCCGGGTCGCCCGCACCCGGGCCGCCGACGTGGTCGCCCGTGGCCTCCCGCCGCTGCCCGGGGGGCCGTACCCGGAGCCGCCGAACCGGGCCGTCGTCCTGCCGGTCCTCGCCGCCGGGCAGGACCGGCCGGCCGGGTTCGTGGTCGCCGGGGTCAGCCCCCGGCTGGCCCTGGACGACGCCTACCGGGGGTTCCTCGACCTGGTCGCCGGGCACGTCGGGACGGCGGTGGCCAACGCCCGGGCGTTCGAGGACCAGAAGCGGCGGGCCGAGGCCCTGGCCGAGATCGACCGGGCCAAGACCGCCTTCTTCTCGAACGTCAGCCACGAGTTCCGCACCCCGCTGACCCTGATGCTCGGGCCGGTGGACGACCTCCTGGGCCGCCCGAACGGCGACCTGTCGGAGGCCGGGCGGGAGCAACTGGCCCTGGTCCGGCGGAACGGCCGGCGGCTCCAGAAGCTGGTCAACACCCTCCTGGACTTCTCCCGGATCGAGGCCGGGCGGACCCGGGCGGTCTTCGCCCCGACCGACCTGCCCGCCCTGACCGCCGACCTGGCCAGCAACTTCCGGTCGGCCGCCGAGCGGGCCGGGCTGCGGCTGGTGGTGGACTGCCCGCCGCTCCCGGCCCCGGTCCACGTCGACCGGGAGATGTGGGAGAAGGTGGTCCTGAACCTCCTGTCGAACGCCCTCAAGTACACGTTCGACGGGGAGCTTCGGGTGACGGTCCGGGCCGACGGCGGCCGGGCCGTGCTGACCGTGGACGACACCGGGGCGGGCATCCCGCCGGCCGACCTGCCCCGCGTCTTCGACCGGTTCCACCGGGTCGAGGGGAGCCGCGGGCGGACCCACGAGGGGACCGGGATCGGGCTGTCCCTGGTCCGCGAGCTGGTCCACCTGCACGGGGGCGAGGTCGGGGTCGAGAGCGCCGTCGGGGTGGGCACGGCGTTCACCGTGGCCGTCCCGTTCGGGACCGCCCACCTGCCGGCCGACCAGGTGGCCGCCGCCCCGGCCCCGGGCGGTGACACCGGCGCGTTCGTGGAAGAAGTCCTGGGCTGGCTGTCGGCGGATCAGGGGTCAGGAGTCAGGGGTCAGGAGTCAGGAAGGCCGGGGGCTGTTTCTGACTCCTGTCTCCTGACTCCTGACCCCTCGGCCCGGTCGGCCGACCGGGCCCGGGTCTTGTTGGCCGACGACAACGCCGACATGCGGGGGTACGTCGGGCGGCTGCTGGCCGGGCGGTACGCGGTCGAGGCGGTGGCCGACGGTCAGGCCGCCCTGGACGCCGCCCGGGCTAACCCCCCGGACCTGGTCCTGACCGACGTGATGATGCCCCGGCTGGACGGGTTCGGCCTCCTGGCCGCCCTGCGGGCCGACCCCGCCCTGGCCAACCTGCCGGTCATCCTGCTGTCCGCCCGGGCCGGCGAGGAAGCCCGGGTCGAGGGGCTGCGGGCCGGGGCCGACGACTACCTGGTCAAGCCGCTCGCGGCCGGCGAGCTGCTGGCCCGGGTGGACGGGCTGGTCGCCCTGGCCGCCGCCCGTAGGGAGGCGGCCGCCCGCCGGGCCGAGACGGTCGGCATCCTGGAGAGCATCACCGAGGGGTTCGCCGCCCTCGACCGGGACTGGCGGATCACCTACTTCAACGCCGCCGCCGAGCGGCTCAACGGGGTCCGCCGGGAGGACGTACTGGGGAAGACCCACTGGGAGGTCTACCCGGCCACCGTCGGGACCGAGCTGGAGCGGCACTACCGGCGGGCGATGGCCGACCGGGTCCCGGTCCGGTTCGAGAACTTCTACGAGCCGTGGGGCCGGTGGTTCGAGGTGAACCTCCACCCGATGACCGACGGCGGGCTGGCCGTCTACTGGCGGGACACCACCGACGCCAAGCGGGCGGCCACCGCCCTGCGGGAGAAGGAGGAGCGGCTGGCCCTCCTGACCGGCCACGCTACCGACTATGCCATCATCTTGACCGACCCGGCCGGGGTCGTCACCGACTGGCTGGCCGGGGCCGAGGGGATCACCGGGTGGTCGCCGGCCGAGGCGGTCGGCCGGCCGGCCGACCTCATCTTCACCCCCGAGGACCGGGCGGCCGGGGCACCCGAGAAGGAGATGGCGAAGGCCCGGGCCGAGGGCCGGGCCGAGGACAAGCGGTGGCACCTCCGCAAGGACGGCACCCGGTTCTTCGCCGACGGGGTGATGACCGCCCTGCGGGACGAGGCCGGGGGCCTCCGCGGGTTCGGCAAGGTGTTCCGGGACGCGACCGCCGCCAAGCTGTCCGAGGAGTGGCTGCGGGAGAGCGAGGAGCGGTTCCGGGAGCTGGCCGACGCCGCCCCGGCGATGACCTGGGTGACCGACCCGGCCGGCCGGTGCACGTACCTGTCCCGGCGGTGGTACGAAACGACCGGGCAGACCGAGGCCGAGGGCCTGGGGCTCGGGTGGACCGACGCCACCCACCCGGACGACCGGGACCGGGCCGGGGCCGCGCTCCTGGCCGCCAACGCCGCCCGCGGGCCGTTCGCCGTCGACTACCGGCTGCGGCAGGCGGACGGGTCGTACCGGTGGGCGCTGGACGCCGGCCGGCCGCGGTTCGGGCCGGACGGGGCGTACCTCGGGATGGTCGGGAACGTGTTCGATGTCCACGACCGGCGGGCCGCCGAGGAGCGGTACCGGACCCTGTTCGAGTCGATGGACCAGGGGTTCTGCGTGGCCGAGATGGTCTTCGACCCGGCCGGCCGCCCCGAGGACTACCGCATCCTGGAGATGAACCCGGCGTTCGAGCGGCACACCGGGCTGCGGGGGGTGGTCGGGAAGTCGGTGGCCGAGTTCGCCCCGGACCTGGACCGGTTCTGGCACGAGACCTACGGCCGGGTGGCCCGGACCGGCGAGCCGACCCGGTTCGTCAGCCAGGCGAAGGCCCTGGGGGACCGCTGGTTCGATGTGTACGCCTTCCGGCTCGGCGGGGAGGGGAGTAACAAGGTCGCCATCCTGTTCACCGACATCACCGCCCGGAAGCGGGCCGAGGAGGCCCTCCGGGAGGCGGACAAGCGGAAGGACGAGTTCCTGGCCCTGTTGGCCCACGAGCTGCGGAACCCGCTGGCCCCCCTGCGGAACAGCCTCCAGATCGTCCGGCTGGCCCCGCCCGACTCCCCGGCCGCCGCCCACGCCCGGGCGGTCATGGACCGCCAGCTCGCCCACATGGTCCGGCTGATCGACGACCTCCTCGACGTGTCCCGGATCACCCGCGGGAAGATGGAGCTGCGGAAGGGGCCGACGACCCTGGCCGAGGTGGTGGCGGCCGCGGTCGAGTCGGCCGGGCCGGTGGTCGAGGCGGCCGGCCACACCCTGACGGTCGACCTGCCGCCGGACCCGGTCCACCTGGACGCCGACCTGACCCGGCTGGCCCAGGTGCTCGCCAACCTGTTGACCAACAGCGCCAAGTACACCCCCCGGGGCGGGCGGGTGGAGTTGATTGCGGAATGCGGAATGGGGAATGCGGAATCGAAGGCGGAAGACCCCGCCGGTGATTCCGCAATCCGCAATCCGCAATCCGCATTCGTTACGGTGACCGTCCGGGACGACGGGATGGGCATCCCGGCCGAGTTCCTGCCCCGGCTGTTCGACATGTTCAGCCAGGTCGACCGGGGGGTGGAGAAGGCGACCGGCGGGCTGGGGATCGGGCTGGCCCTGGTCAAGGGGCTGACCGAGATGCACGGCGGGGCGGTGGCCGCCGAAAGCCCCGGCCCGGGGCACGGCAGCACCTTCACCGTCCGGCTCCCGACCATTGCGGAATGCGGAATGCGGGATGCGGAATCGAAACCCGAAGAGGAGGCCGCCAGCTCCGGCTTTAATTCTGCACTCCGCAATCCGAATTCCGCAATTAAGCGAAGGGTGCTGGTGGTGGACGACAACCGGGACTCGGCCGAGTCGATGGCCGAGATGCTCCGGCTGTTGGGGAACGAGGTGGCGGTGGCCCACGACGGGCTGGCGGCGGTCGAGGCGGCCGGCCGGACCCGGCCGGACCTGATCCTGATGGATGTCGGGATGCCGAAGCTCAACGGCCTGGACGCCACCCGCCGCATCCGCCAGCACGACTGGGGCGCCGGGATGACGATCCTGGCCCTGACCGGGTGGGGCCAGGACGACGACCGGGAGCGGTCCCGGGCGGCCGGGTGCGACGGCCACCTGGTCAAGCCGGTCGGCCTGGCCGACCTGGACGCGGCCGTCTCCCGCCTCCGGCCGGCCGGGTAGCGGCACAGGCAGGAATGCCTGTGCCACCAGAGGTCTTGTTGGTGGCACAGGCATTCCTGCCTGTGCTGTGGCTACCGAAACAGCCGCAACCAGCCGCCGAGCAGTCGCCTGGCGAATGGGGTCAGCCGGGTGCGGTTGTATTGGTCGCCGAGCTTCCGCAGGGCCTCGGTGTACGTCGGGTACGGGAAGACGGTGTCGGCCAGCTCCTTCAGCCCGAGGCCGTGGGTCATGGCGAGCGAGAAGGAGCCGGCCAGCTCGCCGGCGTGGGGCCCCACGACGGTCGCCCCGAGGATGCAGTCCTTGCCCGTCGCGGTGACGACCTTCACGAACCCCTCCGCCCCGTCCGTCGCCCCCCGATCGAGTTCCCGCAGGTCGAGCCGGTAGACATCGCCGTCGTCAGCCCCGGCGATTCCCACCCGCCCGACCTCCGGGTCGGTGTAGGTACACCACGGGATCGTCAGGGCCGACGCCTTCGCCTTCGTCGGGAACAGGGCGTTGCGGACCACGATGCGGGCCGTCGCGTCGGCGGCGTGGGTGAACCGGTAGCCGAGCGAGCAAACATCGCCGGCCGCGTACACCCGCGGGTTGGTGGTCCGCAGGTGGCGGTCGACCCGGATGCCGTCGTGGGAGTCGGAAGTGACACCTGCCTTGCCGAGGTCGAGCCCCCCGACGTTCGGCGCCCGGCCGGCCGCGGTGAGTACCGCGTCGAACCCGCCGCCGGCCGGCGGCGGGTTCGGCACCACCTCGACGCCCTCCCGGCGGAACACCCCGGCCAGGACGGCGGCCGCGTCGGCGTCCTCCCGCGGCAACAGCCGGCCGCCCCGCGCCGCCAGCGTGACCCGCGACCCGAGCCGGGCAAACGCCTGGCCGAGTTCGCACCCGATCGGCCCGCCGCCGACCACCAACAATCGCTTCGGCAATTCGGTCAGGGCGAAGATCGACTCGTTGGTGAAGCGCGGGCGGCCGTAGTCCGGCAGGTCGGCCGGGACGACCGGCCGGGAGCCGGTGGCGACCAGGCACCGGCCGAACCGGAGCTTCACCCCGGCCACCTCGACCGTGTTGTCGTTCACGAACTTCGCTTCGCCCAGGAAGACATCGACCCCGAGGCCGCGGAACCGCTCGGCCGAGTCGGCCGGCGACAGGTCGGCCCGGACCCGCCGCACCCGCTCCATGACGGCCGCGAAGTCGATCTCCGGCTCGCCCAACCGGATGCCGAACTCCTTCGCCCGCCGGACCTCGGCGGCGGCCCGGGCGGCGCGGAGCAGCGTCTTCGACGGGACGCAGCCGACGGTCAGGCAGTCGCCGCCCATCAGGTCCCGCTCGACGAGAGCCACCTTCGCCCCCAGCCCGGCGGCGGCCGCGGCCGCCACCAGCCCGGCCGGCCCGGCCCCAATGACGACGAGCTGGTAGCGGGCCGCCGGCGTCGGGTTGGCCCACCCCGGCGGCTTCAGGTTGGCCCGCAGCCGGGCGTCGTGCGGGTCATTCGGCAGGAGGGGGATTGTCATCCGGGGCCGCCTCGGGGATGCTGTCTTCGGTGGCACAGGCCTCCCGGCCTGTGCTGCCAGCTCGCACAGGCCGGGAGGCCTGTGCCGCCAGAGGCTGTTGATATGGCCCCGCCGAAGAAGGTCGCCGCGGTCGTCACCGAGTACCGGAAGTGGTCGCACGCCGACGTGATCCTCCGGAACCTGCTCGACGGCTACCCGGACGGCACCCGCCCGGGCTTGGAACTCGTGTCGCTCTACACCGACCAGGTGCCGAAAGCGGACATGAGCCGGGACCTGGCCAAGAAGCACGGCTTCAAGATCGCGCCGACGATCGCCGACGCCCTGACCCTGGGCGGCAAGACGCTCGCGGTGGACGGCGTGTTGCTCGTCGGCGAGCACGGCGACTACCCGGACAACCCGAAGGGCCAGAAGCTCTACCCCCGCCGGCGGTTCTTCGCGGAAACCGTGAAGGTGTTCGAGCAGACCGGGAAGGTCGCCCCGGTTTTCAACGACAAGCACTTCGCGGCCACCTGGGAGGACGCGAAGTGGATGGCCGACGCCGCCCGCCGGCTGATGGTGCCGTTCCTGGCCGGGTCGTCGATCCCGGTGGCCTGGCGGAAGCCCGACCTCCAGCTACCCCGCGGGTGTGAGCTGACCGGGGCGGTCCAGATCGGCTACAGCTCGGTCGAGGCGTATGGGTTCCACGCCCTCGAAGGGCTTCAGTGCATGGTCGAGCGGCGGAGGATCGAGACTCCCCCTCTCCCCGCGGGGGAGGGGGCCGGGGGGAGGGGTCTTCTTCCCCAACAGGGCGTTTCCGCCGTCACCTGCCACGACGGGAAGGCGATGTGGGCCGCACTCGACAAGCACCCCGGGTCCGGACCGGTCCTGGACGCCGCCTTGAAGCTCGTCCCGGCCCACGCGGACGGCGACATCCGCGAGCTGACGGCGAAGGCCGCCGACGCGGTGACGTTCGAGGTGGAATACCGGGACGGGCTGCGGGCCTTCGTGGTCCTGCCGAACGGGTGGGTGTACGAGGGCGACGGCGGGGCGTTCGTCTTCGCCGGGCAGGTGACGGGCGAGCCGAAGCCGGCCGGCTGCCAGTTCTACTTGCAGCAGCCGGACCCGTTCGCCCACTTCGCCGAATTAACCAAGGCCATCGACCGGCTGGTCCAGACCGGCCACCCGCCGTACCCGGCCGAGCGGACGCTGTTGACCACCGGCGTCCTGGACGCCGCGATGACCAGCCGGTTCGAGAAGGGGAAGCGGGTCGAGACGCCGTGGCTGGACGTGCGGTACAGCCCGACCGACTGGGGCGGGGCCAAGGGGCCGATCCCGAAGGCACGGAAGTGACCGGTCAGCCGGCCGCGGCGGTCTGCTCGACCAGCGGTTCGAGCCGGGTGACGTGCCGGAGGGCGACGATCACCGGCTCGTCGAAGTACGGGCTGGTCGGGTCCCGGCGGACGCCGACGAACACCACCGTCCGGCCGACGCTCACCCACTCCGGGTTCGGCACGTCGTAGCTGACCTGGTCGGCGACGTGGATGCGGAACGGGATGAACGGCCGGCGGCGGGTGAAGGCGTGGATCTGCTCGGGGTCCATGACCGGTCCTCGCTGTTGGTGGGAATTGTACCGACGGCGAACAACTACTCCATCACCTTGACCACCCCCCGCCGCCACAGCTCCTCGACCAGCCGCTTGTACTCCCGCTCCTGGAGCTTCTCGGCCAGCTTGTCCCGGACCTCGGCCTGGGTCTTCACGTCGAACGGCCGGACCCCGGCGAACTCCCGCTCGGCCACCTTGACCACGTGATACCCGGCCGGCGTCTCGATCACCCCGCCCACCTGCCCGGGGAGCAACGCCCAGACGGCGTCTTCGAGTTCGGCCGGCCGGACCTCGCCCCGCTTCTGGCCGATCCCCTCGCCCCCCTGCTGGCCGGAGATGCCGTGGTCGTGTTCCTTCGACAGGGCGACGAAGTCGGCCCCGGCGGCCGCCTGCCGCTGGACGGCCGCCGCGTGGGCGGCGGCCGCCTCCCGGGACGGGAACTTGTTCGGGCTGACGAAGATGTCCAGCCACTTCACCCGGTCGGTCGTCCGGAACTCGTCCGGGTGGGCGTCGTAGTACGCCCGGACCTCGGCCAGCCCGGGGGCCTTGCCCTTCTCCTTGAGCACCGACCGGACGTACTCGGTGGCCATCATATGCCGCTCGAGCTGCCGGCGGACGACCGGGACGGTCAGCCCCTGGCTGGCGAAGATTTCTTGCAGCTCGTCGTCGGACGCCGCCCCGAACAGCTTCTTCCGCCGCCGCAGCTCGCGGTCGGCCGCCTTCCCGGCGAACTCCTTGATCTCGTCCATCAGCCCGGGCTTGCCGGCCTTCTTCAGCCGGGCCGTCATCTCGTCCAGGATCAGCTCCCGCTCGACGACGTGCCGCAGCTCCTCGGCGTAAACCTGCTTCTCCTTCGCCGGGTCGCGGATGACCTGCCGCTGGCCGCCCGGCCCCTGGCCGAAGGTGCAGTAGTCGGGCATCCGCTGGCGGACCGCCTCCCAGACCTCCTCGTCGGTGACCACGTGGTCCTTGCCGACCACGGCCACCACCTTGATCCGGGGCGGCCCGCTCGGGACGATCGCGGCCGCCGGGACGACCGGCTGCCCCTGGACGGCCGGCGGGTCGGCCGGCATCTGGGGGCGGGCCATCGCCGACCGGTTGGCCTCCTGGGCGGCCCGGGTCCGGTCGGCCCCCTCCCGGAACGGGTCCGGCTGGGCACACCCGGCCGCGGCCGCCACGAGCAGCCCGGCAGCGCGCAACCGGCGGAACGGGGTCGCGGCGTCCATGCCCACCCACCTCGGCGACGGAGTGATTCGGCCGGCGGTATACCGCGGCCGCCGGAACGTGCAAGGCGAAGGTGGGGGCGGCTGCGGACCCCTCCCCCTAACCCCCTCCCCCGGGGGGAGAGGGGGAACCGGAGGGGGCTTTCGGCTCGGGGCTTCCCCCCCCTCTCCCGGTGGGGGAGGGGGCCGGGGGGAGGGGTCGATCTGACGCCCCCAGCACCCGCGTCAAGAGCTTGTACATCCCCCCCGGGTTGTCCTCGTCCGGCTTCAGCCGCAGGTACAGGCTCTTGTCGTCCACCACCTTCGCCCGGCCCCGGCTGGCCGCGGCCAGCTTGTCCGCGAGCGGCCGGTTCCGGTAGCTCAGCACCAGGTCCGGGCCGTCCCGGTGGACGCCCGCCAACTGCCACCGCACGCACAAGAGCCGTACCTCGGTCGTCTTCAGTAGCCACTCAACCGGGTCCGGCGGCGGGCCGTACCGGTCCCGCAGCTCCTGCCGGAAGTCGGCCAGCGTCTGCGGGTCGCGGAGCCGGGCCAGCCGGCGGTAGACCTCGATCCGCAGCTTCTGTCCCGGCACATAGTCCCGCGGCAGAAAGGCCGGCCACGGCAAGTCGACGTTCACCTCGACCGCCTGCCGCGGCGGCTGCGACTTCAGCGCCCGGACGGCGTTCTCCAGGAGCTGGCAGTACAGCTCGTACCCGACCGAGGCGATGTGGCCGCTCTGCTCGGCCCCGAGGATGTTCCCGGCCCCGCGGATCTCCAGGTCCCGCATGGCGATCTTGAACCCGGACCCCAACTCGGTGAACTCCTCGATCGCCTTGAGCCGCCGCTGGGCCGTCGGGTTGAGCAGCTTCAGCGGGTTCACGATGAGGTAGGCGTAGGCCCGGACCCGCTCCCGCCCGACCCGGCCGCGGAGCTGGTGCAGGTCGGCCAGCCCGTAGGTGTCGGCGTCGTCGATGAAGATGGTGTTGGCGTTCGGGATGTCCAGCCCGCTCTCGATGATGGTCGTGGCCACCAGGATGTCCGCCTCCTTGCGGACGAACTTGACCATCGCCTTCTCCAGCTCGTGCGGGTCCATCTGCCCGTGGCCGACCACGACCTTGGCGTCGGGAACGAGGTGCCGGACCTTGTCGGCCACCTCGTAGATGTCGAAGACGCGGTTGTGGACGAAGTAGACCTGCCCGCCGCGGTTCATCTCCCGCAGGATGGCGTGCCGCAACAGTTGGTCGTCCCAGCGGACGATCCGGGTCTCGACCGGCTGCCGTCCCAGGGGCGGGGTTTCCAGGTTCGAGATTTCGCGGATGCCGAGTAGGGCCGCGTGCAGCGTCCGCGGGATCGGGGTGGCCGTCATGGTCAGGACGTGGACGGTCGCCCGGAGCCTCTTCAGCCGCTCCTTGTGTTCCACCCCGAACCGCTGTTCCTCGTCGATGACCACCAGCCCGAGGTCC
The DNA here is from genome assembly GCA_019747685.1 of Gemmataceae bacterium. GTDB lineage: Bacteria > Planctomycetota > Planctomycetia > Gemmatales > Gemmataceae > Urbifossiella. The sequence continues at coordinate 5,034 of JAIEQN010000504.1, read as the reverse complement.
TTGAACGCCACGTCGTTCGACAGCAGCCGGTGGGTGCCGACGATGACATCGACCGCGCCCGCGGCGACCCGCTTCAAGACCTCCTTCTGCTGGGCCGGGCTCTTGTACCGGCTGACGACCTCGACCGCGAACGGGTACTCGGCGAACCGCTGGCTGAACGTCCGGTAGTGCTGCTCGGCCAGCACCGTGGTCGGCACCAGGATCGCCACCTGCTTGCCGGCGTCGACCGCCTTGAACGCCGCCCGGATGGCCACCTCGGTCTTGCCGTACCCCACGTCCCCGCAGATCAGCCGGTCCGTCGGCTTCGGCTTCTCCAGGTCCCCCTTCGTCTCGGTGATCGCCGCCTGCTGGTCCGGCGTCTCCTGGAACGGGAAGGCCGCCTCGAACTCCTGCTGCCACTCCGAGTCCTGCGGCAGGGCGGCGGCCGGAACGGCCTGCCGGACGGCCTGGAGCTGGATCATGTCGGCGGCCATGTCCCGGACCGCCTCGGCCACCTTGTCCTTCTTCCGCCCCCACGCCGCCCCGCCGAGCTTGGACAGCTCCGGCTCGGCCTGCTGCCCGCCCACGTACTTCTGGACCAGATCGATCCGCGACGCCGGGACGTACAGCAGCACCCCGTCGCGGAACTCGAGGATCAGGTTTTCTTCTTGCGCGGTTTCGAGTTTCGTGTTTGAAGTTTCGAGTTCACCATCCCAGTCACTCGAAACCTGAAACTCGGAACTCGAAACTTGGCCCTTGGCCAGCATCCGCATCCCCCGGAACCGGGCGATCCCGTGGGCGACGTGGACGACGTAGTCGCCGTCGTTCAGGTCGAGGAAGGTGTCGATGGCCCGGGACTCGACCCGCCGGCTGGAGCCTTTGGCCGCGGGGTCCTTCACCCCCGGCGGGAGCAGGTCCTTGTGGAACAGCTCGTGGCTGCCGAGGACCACGACGCCCGAGCCGACCAGCCGGAACCCGGCCCGGACGTGGCCGGTGGTCAGCCGCAGGCGGTCCGACTCGGCCAGCCGGCCGGCCTTGAGGACATCGGTGAGGCGGTGGCACTCGGCCTCGCTCTGGCAGGCGATCAAGACCTCGGCGGCGTCGCCGGCGGCCACCGCGTCCAGCTCATCCCGCACCCGCCGCACGTCCCCGCTGAACCGCTCGACCGACTCGACCCGGAGGTGAACGGAGGCTTCGACGCTCGGCCGCGGCAGGGCGGTGACGGTCACGTTCGGCAGCTTGAGCAGGTTGGCGAACGCACCGTCGGCGGTGAACAGGCCCGTCGTGTCGCCGACCCGCTCCCAGAACAGCTTGGCCTGCTCCTTCAGGTCGCCCGGCTCGACCAGGGCGACCCGCGACCCGGGCGGCAGGTAATCCGTGAAGAAGCCGTGGGACGGCTCGCCCCCGTCGCCGTCGGTGCGGGCGTCGAGCAGGGTGACGGCCGGCCGGGTGCCGAGGCTCCGCTGGCTGCCGGCCGAGAAGGTGCGGAGCGATTCCACCTCGTCGCCGAAGAACTCGACCCGCACGGGGTCCGCCGCGTCCGGCGGGAAGAGGTCGAGGATGCCGCCGCGGCGGGCGAACTCGCCGGGGTATTCGACGGCTTCGACCCGCTTGTAGCCGTGGGCGACGAGCCAGTCGAGCAGTTCGGCCGGATCGACCACCTCGCCGGGGGCGAGCTTGCGGCCGCGCCGGGCCAGGTCGTCCCGGGCCGGGACCGGCTGGAGGACGGCGGCCATCGGGGCGACGACCAGCTTCGGCGGGTCGAGCGGGAGCTGCTGGAGGAGCCGCAGCCGGGCCGAGGTGGCCGGGTCGAGCTGGCCCTTGTGGGTGGGCGGGGGCCAGGTTTCCCAGGCCGGAAAGACGGCCGGGCGGGCCTTGGTAAAGCTGGCCAGGTCTTCCGCCCAGGGCGACACGTCGCCGACGTGGGGGACGACGACCAGAACGGTGCCGGGGCAATCGAGGGCCAGGGCGGCGACGGCCAGGGCGGCGGCCGACCCCCAGGCCCCGTCGATGGTGCCGCTCTGCCCGGCGGCCAGCGCGGCGCGGAGGTTCGCCCAGCCCTCGGCCGCGTGGAGTAGGCCGGGGAGGGCGTCGAGTCCGTGCGGGGGCGCGGCCGGCGGGTCCTTGGCCGCCGTACTCATGCGTGGGTCGCTTTAGGGCGTCGGACGGAAAACCAGCTCGGAATTATACGCCGACGGCCGGGGGCGGAATCCAGCCCGGTCGGGCGGGGCGGTGCATCGGGCGTGCCGACCACGTCACCGGACCAGGGGCTCGCGCCCCTGGCTACGCGCTGCCGCCGCTCCGCGGCTCGGAACTCCGGAGTCCCCGGAGGGGACGGCAGCGCGTAGCCAGGGCGCGAGCCCCTGGACCTAATGACCTCCGCGCTCGCCCACCACCGTCACCGTCCCCCGCCCGCCGTCCACCCGGAGAATCTGCCCCGTCCTCAGCCGGCGGGTGACGCCCGGCAGCCCGGCCACGGCCGGCAGACCGAACTCGCGGGCCACAATCGCCCCGTGCGACAGGACCCCGCCGGTCTCCATGACGATGGCTTTCGCCCGGACGAACAGCGGCACCCAGGCCGGATCGGTGGACGGACAAACCAGGATGTAGCCGTCGTCGGCCGGGGCGGCGGACGGCTCGGTGAGCACGAGGGCGGGCCCCTCCGCGACCCCGGCCGACAGGGCGACGCCGGCGAGCACGTCGCCGCCCGGCGGGGGCGGGGGCGGCCGGCCGATCGCGTCGAGGTCGTCGCTGAACAGCACCGGCGGTACCTCCAGCCACGGTTCCGCCCGCCACCGCTTCCGGGCCGCGGCATACTCGCCCAGGAACGGCCGGCATTCGGTCCGGAACGCCTCGGGGTGCGGCCCGAACAACTCGAACAGGTTCAGTGGGACGAAGAACACGTCGTCCCCGATCCCGGCCCGCCGGCCCCACTCGACCAGCGCCCGGCGGATGACGGCGTACCCCATCAGAAGGTAGTGCTTGCCGGCCTCACGAAGGCCGAGGTACGTCCGCAGCCGCTCGACCTGCACCCGAAATCGATCCCGCGCCGGCCCCGAGAGCTTCGCTTCGGACGCGATCCGCTCGTAACTCCCCTCCGAGCCCACGGACTGCTGTCCGTGGGCTTTGTGCCCGCTCATGACGCGGTCCAACTCATCCGGAGCCTCGGACCACCGGGGCTGGGACAGTTCCATCTCGTTCGGGCCGCGGTGCCCGAACCGCTCCAGGAACGCGGCCCGGTCGATCCGCCCTTCGGCGAGGTCGCGGACGCCGCCGGCGAGGTCGGCGTCGGCCGGGGGTCTGGCCCCGAGGCTAAGTTCCGCGACGGCCGCCCTCGCCCGATCGTCGCCCAACTTCGGCCGGAGCGTCTCCACCAACGTGTTCCAGGCGAGGTCGGCGAACACCGTCGGCTTGAGGCTGTCCCGGGCGAACTCGACCAGGGTGCGGTCCCGCCAGGTCGTGAACTCCCGGTATAGGGCCGGCCCGTCGAGCCCGGACCAGTCCCGGGCCGACGCCTCCTTCGCGGCCGCGACGAACGGCGGCGCGATCTCGTTCAGGAACCGGTCGGCAAACGTCTCGGCCTCGGCCTTCGTCCGGGCCATCATCCGGTTGAGTTGCAGCATGGTCCCCGGCAGCCGGAACAGCCCGGACAGGACCCCGCCGCGGAGCGGGTCCATGACCGGCTTGGGGTCGAGGGCCTTCGCCGGGTCGGCCTTGTACGCCGCGAACGGGTAATGGAACGGCGGCCGGGCGAACTGCAACCGCGGCAGTCGGGAGAGGTTGCACATCGGCCGGCCGGCCACGAGGTCGAACGCCCCCTGCGAGCCGAGGGCCGGGTCGGGCACGGCCCCGAGGTCGCGGTTCATGAGCCCAAAGCCACCATCCGCGGCCAGCAGCCGTTGGACGACCGCCCACGTCATCGGGGTCGGGGCCGGCAGGACCTCGCTGAGGTTGTACCGCACCCAGACCGTCCCGGCCGGGTCGGCCTTCGCCCGCAGGTCGGCGATGACCTCCTGCCGCACCTGCTCGCGGTCGGCGGCGGTGGCCACGGTGATCGGCCGGGCCTGGAGCAGGTAGAACCGGCCGCCGGCGAAGGCCCATTCGATGTCCCGGGCGTCGCCGTAATAGGCTTCCACCCGCCGGCCGAGGTCGGTCAGTTGTGACAACGCCCCGTCATCGAGGCAGGGCCGGTGCCGGTCCTCGGGCGGGACGGGTTCCTCGCCGGCGGGCGTCACGCGGACCGCCTTGTCGCCGGGCTGGCGGTCGAGGACGGCGCCGGTGTCACGGGCCAGCCGGAACCGGTCCGGCGTCACCCGCCCGGAGACGACCGCCTCGCCCAGCCCCCACGAGGCTTCCACGAGCATCGTCTCGCCGGCCGGGTCGAGCGGGTCGCGGGTGAACAGCACCCCGGCGACCTCGGCGGGCACGAGCCGCTGCACCACCACGGCCATCGCCAGCCCGGCCTCGTCCACGCCCTGCTTGGCCCGATAGGCGACCGCCCGCTCGGTGTGCAGCGACTGCCAGCAGCGTTCGACGGCGTCGAGGACGGCGGGTACACCCTCGGCCCCGAGGACCGTCAGTTGCTGCCCGGCGAAGCTCGTCTCGGCCGCGTCCTCGGCGGTGGCGCTCGACCGGACGGCCACCGGCCCCCCGCCGAGCCGGGCGTAGGCCTCCTCGATCGCGGCCCGCAGCTCCGGCCCGATCGTCCCGGCCGACCGGCGGTACGCTTCGGTCGTCACCACGAACCCGGGCGGGACCGGCAGCCCGGCGGCCGCCAGCCGGCCGAGGCTGTGCCCCTTCCCGCCGGCGTCGGCAACCGATGTGACGGCGTCGAAGAACTGGATGTCGGGCATGGCGTGTTATTTCCGCTTCACCTTCTTCAGCACCCCGCCCTCTTCGAGCACCGACCACAACTGTTCCCACACGGCCTCGACCGGGACGGCCGCCGGGCCGCGGTCGGCCCAGGCCCGGGCGGCCCCCGCGAGGACGGCGAGGGCGTCGTCCCGGACGGCGGAGTCGGAGACGGTGCCGGGCGGCGGGCCGGGCCGGCTCGGG
>JAIEQN010000901.1 GCA_019747685.1 Gemmataceae bacterium | reverse complement strand
GCCCGGTCCGGGCCGGGGCCATCGGCAGCACCGGCTGGGTCCGCTCCAGGGCCTGGACCTGCGGCTTCCCGTCCGCGGACAGCACGACCGCCTTCTCGGGCGGGGGCAGGTACGGGCCGGCCACGTCCCGCACCTTCTCCACGAAGTGCGGGTCGGTGGACAGCTTGGGCGTGTCCGCCCGGTGCGGCTTCAGGCCGAACGCCCGCCAGATGCGGCCGACGGCCGATGGCGAGAGCCCGCTCGCCCTGGCCATGCCCCGGGTGCTCCAGTGGGTCGCGCTGGTGGGCTTGGTTTCGAGGGTGTTGGTCACGACCCGCTCGACCTCGTCGTCGGTCACGGTGCGCGGGGCACCGGGGCGCGGCTCGTCGGCCAGCCCTTCAACCCTTCGGGCGGCGAACCGGTTCCGCCGGGTGCCGACGGTGGCCCCGCACACGCCCAACCGCACGGCCAAGGCCTTGTTGCTCGGCTCGTCGGCGCAGGCCAAGACGATCCGGGCGCGGAGCGCGAGGCACTGAGTGCTCTTGGGCCGGGCGGCCCACTTGGTGAGCGACTGCCGCTCGTCGTCGGACAACACCAATGGGGTCTTGGGCCGTGCCATACCGCCTCCGTTTTCTCGAAGGCGGTAGCGAAACGGCGGTTACCGACCAGCTCGCCGGGTTATGTCAAGGACTTCTGACTCAGGACACTAGCCCCGTCTGATCAGGCACTGCACCGGAACGCGGGGTTCTTGAAGTAACCCGACCGGACAGCGGGCGACGGTCGCCGGGCGATCCTCAAGGGCCGGCTCGACAAGCCGGTCCGCGAGCTGAAGGTCACGCCGCTCGCCGAGCTGACCCCGGGCCGGTGCCGGCAGTGGCTGCACCGCTCGAAGCTGGCGGCCCGGACCCGGAGCCACTTCCGGACCCACCTCCGCCAGTTCGGCCGGTTCCTGGTGGACACCGGCCGCGCCCCGCGGAACCCGTTCCACGCCCTAGAGCCGGTGGCCGGGATCGAGGCGGACCGGAAGCTCCGGCGGCGGGCCCTGACCGACGACGAACTCGCCACCCTCTACCGGAGCGTCCGCGGGTCGCGGTACGAGCGGTGCGGCCGGGCCGGAGCGGGAGATGCTCTACCGGGTGGCCGCCTCGACCGGCCTGCGGCGCGACGAGCTGGCCCCCTGCGGCCGGCCGCGTTCCGGCCCGACGACGAGCCCTCGCACCTCCTCGTCGCGGCCCGGAACACGAAGAACAAGCGGAAAGCCCGGCAGCCCCTGCCCGCGGCGCTGGCCGACGACCTGCGGACTTACCTGGAGGGGCGGCCGGCCGACGAGCCCGTCTGGCCGGCCGCGGGCCGGCGGACCGGCCACGCGCTGCGGATGGACCTGAAGGAGGCGGGCATCCCCGCGGAGGTGAACGGTCAGCGGGTGGACTTCCACGCCCTCCGAGTGTCGTTCGGGACGCGCTCGGCACTCAAGAACGTGCCGCTGGCGTTGGCCCAGAAGCTGATGCGGCACTCCACCCCGGTCCTGACCGCGGCGGTGTACACGGTGGCGCAACTCTCCGACCTGTCGGGGGAGGTGGAGAAGCTCGGCGGAGGGCCGCCCGCGGGATCGGGGGCACGCCCTGACGCGGCTGAAAAACCTGGAATGTTTCCGGCCCTCCGGCGACTATAGACTGCCGCCGGAGGGTGACGCAGCCACGAGCCGGGCACAGCCCTGACTCAGAGCTGGGAACGCGAGCGACCACAGAGTCGACGCACACAAGCCAAACCCAACCTGCTGATCTCCTCTGGTTTGCGGCACATCTTCATCCAGCAGGAGATCGGGATGAACCCGGCCGAAGACCCCGTGCGCCCGCCGCCGACCGGCACGCGCCCCAAGTGGACGGACGCGGAGTGGGCCGCGTTCTTCGCGAAGAACGCGAAACCGCTACGCTCGCTCGTCGCCCACAAGTCCAACCTGCAGGCGAGCGACCAGGACGACGCCTACAGCGAGGCCATGCTGGGGGTGAGCCACGCCCTCGCCCGCGGGGAGCAGCCCCGGAAGCCGTTCTCGTTCGTCTCCCGGATCGCGCTCCTGAAGGCGACCTCCAAGGTGCGGGAGGTGGCCCGCGCCCGCCGGCGGGCCGACGAACCGCTCCGGGCGGACACGCCCGATCTCGCCCGCCACGGTCTGGAAGCGATCGAGGCCGAGGAGCGGCGGGAAGCGGTGGACGCGTACTTGAAGTCGATCGACCCGACCGACCGCGCGATCCTGGTCGCCCGCGGCGTCGAGGAGCAGACCTGGGAGGAGGTTTCCGCCCTCGTCGGCAGCCCGAAGTCGACGGTCGTGCGGCGGTACGCCGCCCGTGATCACGCCCGGAGGCAGCTCGCCGCCTGGGCACCGTAGTCCCCACCGGCCGGGTGGCCACCCGCATCTGGGAGTGGCCACCCGGCCGGCGTCGTGACCGGCCCGTACTCTGCTTGTCTGCTGCCTGTCCGGGGCCGTTCCCGGGTGGCTCATGGCGTCCCGACCCGGCCCGCCGTGTCCCAATTCCGACCGCGGTCCGGAAACGCACGAAAGCCCGGTTTTCCGGGCTATCGGCGTCCCGTTCGGGAGAGCGGGGGTGTATGGGAATCGAACCCACTGAGGCCGTTGTTCACGACCCCCACTGGTTTTGAAGACCAGGGCCGGCACCAGCCGTGCGAACACCCCCAAACGACCCCGCCCATTGTAACGGCGGCGGGACCGCGGGACAGCCGGGCCCCGCGGCCCGGTCAGATGACCTGCCGGATCGGCTCGGCCCCCTCGACGCCCACCAACTTCTGGTCCAGCCCGCCGTAGAAGTAGCTCAGCTTGTTCGGGTCGAGGCCCATCTGGTGCAGGACGGTGGCGTGCAGGTTCTTGACGTGGAACCGGTCCTCGACGGCGTGGTTGCCCAGTTCGTCCGTCGCCCCGACCGACACCCCGCCCTTGACCCCGCCGCCGGCCAGCCACATCGTAAACCCGTAGGAGTTGTGGTCGCGTCCGGTCCCCTGGGCGTACTCGGCCGTCGGCTGGCGGCCGAACTCCCCGCCCCAGATGACGACGGTGCTGTCCAGCAGGCCCCGCCGCTTCAGGTCTTTTAGAAGCCCGGCGACGGGCTTATCGGTCGCCCCGGCGTGCTTGCCGTGGTTCTTGACCATGTCCGAGTGTGCGTCCCAGTTGTCGTCGTTGTGGGCCCCGCCGCTGTAAATCTGGATGAACCGGACGCCCCGCTCGACCAGCCGGCGGGCCAGCAGGCACTTCCGCCCGAAGTCGTCCGTCTTCGGCTCGCCCACCCCGTACAGTGTCTTGGTTTCCTCGGTCTCCTGGGCGAAGTCGACGGCCTCGGGGGCGTGCTGCTGCATCTTGAAGGCCAACTCGTAGCTGGCGATCCGGGCGGCCAGCTCGGAGTTGTCGGCCCGCCCGGCGGCCCGGTGGTCCTCGTTCTTCTCCCGCAGCCGGTCGAGCAGGTCGCGCTGTTGGGCCTTGGTGAACCCGGCCGGCGGGGCGAGGTCGTGGATCGGGGTCTTGTCGGCCCGGAGGATGACCCCCTGGTAGGCCGCCGGCATGTACCCGCTCGACCAGTTCTTCGGCCCGCTGATCGGCCCGCCGGTCTTGTCGAGCATGACGACGTACCCGGGCAGGTTCTGGTTCTCGCTGCCCAGGCCGTAGGTGACCCACGACCCGAGCGACGGGTGGCCGGACAGGATGCGGCCGCTGTTCATCATCAGCAGGGCCGACCCGTGGAGCGGGCTGTCGGCGTACATCGAGTGGACGAAAGCGATGTCGTCGGCGCACGACCCGACATGGGGGAATAAGTCGGACACCATCTTGCCGCATTGGCCGTAGGGCTTGAATGCCCATTTGGGCCCCACGACTCGGCCCTCGGCCTTGTGCCCGCCCCGGCCGAACGTCTTGACCGGGATCGTCTTCCCGTCCAGCCGGTAGAGTTCGGGCTTGTGGTCGAAGGTGTCGACCTGGCTCGGGCCGCCGTAGCAGAAGACGCAGACGACGGCCTTGGCCTTGGCCGGGAAGTGCGGCGGCTTCGGGGCCATCGGGTTGACGAACGCCGTCCCGGGCTTGGCCGCCGGGTCGGGGGCGTTGGCCCTGGCCCGGCCGAAGAACCCGTCGGCGGACAGGAGGCCGGTCAGGGCCAGGCCGCCGAATCCGTTCCCGGCCTGCCACAGGAACTCGCGGCGGGTCCGGCCGCAAAACTGGCGGGGCTGATCGCTCATCGACGCGCTCCGACTGCGGAGGGTGTTCGGGGTGGGTGGCTGGTCAGTCGAGGTAGGCGAACTCGTTGGTGTTGAGCAGGAGCAGGGCATACCGGGCCAGGGCCGTCCGCTCGTCGAGGCCGTGCTTACCCATCAAGCCCTGCACGAAGGCCACGTCCGTCGCCACCTCGCCCGGGGGCGGCTCGCGGCCGGCGGTCAGCCGGATCGCCCGGCCGACCTGCCCGGCCAGGTCGCCCGGCTTCTCCGCCCGCAGCCGGTCGGCGAAGGCCAGGGCCATCTCCCCGGTGAACTCGCCGTTGAGCAGCCCGAGGGCCTGGGTCGGGACGGTGGTGGTGTACCGGACCGGGCAACTGTTGTCGGTGTCGGCCTGGTCGTGGGCCGCCAGGATCGGCACCTGGAGCGACCGCTTGACGCAGGCGTACACGCTCCGCCGGTTCCCGGCGTCCGGGTCCTTCGGGTCGTACCCGCCGCCCTTCGACTTGAGCCAGTGCTCGCCCGGGACCGACTGCCCGGCCAGCACCTCGGCCGGAATCTTCGGGTAGACGCTCGGGCCGTAGTGGGCCGGGTTCAGCTTCCCGGCCACCATCAGCATCGCGTCGCGTACTTCCTCGGCCGCCAGCCGGCGGGGGTTGAACCGGCCGGACAGGGCGTTCCCCGGGTCCGCGGCCACGGCCGCCGGGTCGGCGGTGATGGACTGCCGGTAGGTCGCGGAGGTCATGATGAGCTTGTGCAGCCGTTTCAAAGCCCAGGGCGTGCCGGGTACGGTGGACGGCTCGACCAGTTCCGCGGCCAGCCAGTCGAGCAGTTCCGGGTGGGTCGGCTTCTCGCCGAGCTTGCCGAAGTCGTTCGGGCGGGGGACGATCCCCCGCCCGAAGTGCCCCTGCCAGACCCGGTTGACCAGCACCCGGGCCGTCAGCGGGTTGCCCTTCGACGCGACCCAGTCCGCCAGCACCGTCCGCCGGCCGCTCGACTTGGCGTCCTTACCGGCCGGCGGGATGGCCGGGTCGGGCGTGCCGAGCACCAGCGGGAACCCGGGCACCACCTCGGCGGCCGGGGCGTGCGGGTTGCCCCGGGTCAGGACGTGGACGGCCGGCGGCCGGGGGTCGCTGTTGTTCACCGACAGGGCCAATTCCCGGCCGGCCGGGTCGGGCTTCTTCCGCAGCTCGGCCCGCTCCTTCCGCAGCGCGTTGTACGCCTCCAGCTCGTCCTTCCCGAGGTAGCCGGGCACCTTCAGCACCACCTGCGGGCGGTCGTTGGCCTCGGCCGCCCGCTGGTCCTCGGCCGGCATCTTCTTGATCGCCGCGTCCTCGATCGCCGTCATCCTCGCGGTCAGCTCGGCGACCTTCGCCTGCCGGGCCGTCAGGTCGGCCTCGTACAGCTTCCGCCTCTCGGGCGGGGTGATGTCGGTCAGGTTGAACCGGGACCGCACGTCCCGGGTGTCGCTGAACGGCTTGACATCCCGGACGAAGGCGAGGAGCCGGTAGTAGTCGGCCTGGCGGACCGGGTCGGCCTTGTGGTCGTGGCAGCGGGCGCAGTTCAGGGTCATCCCGAGGAACCCCTGGCCGACGACGGTGACGATGTCGTCGTACCCGTCGAACAGGGCCTGCTCGTCGTCGGCCGGCTCGTCGTCCCAGACGCCCAGCCGGTAGAACCCGGTGGCGGTGACGGCGTCCGGGTTGTACCCGGGCATCTCGTCCCCGGCGAGTTGCTCCTTCACGAACTGGTCGAACGGCTTGTCGGCGTTGAAGCTCTTGATGACGTAGTCGCGGTACTTCCAGGCGAACGGCTTCGGGCCGTCCCGCTCGTACCCGTTGCTCTCGGCGTACCGGACCACGTCCAGCCAGTGCCGGCCCCACTTCTCACCGTAGTGCGGGGACGCCAGCAACTGGTCGATCAGCTTCGGCCAAGCGTCCGGCGACGGGTCGCGGACGAACTCGTCCACCTGCTCGGGGGTCGGCGGCAGGCCCCACAGGTCGTAGTACGCCCGGCGGGCCAGGGCCACCGGGTCGGCCGGCCTCGCGGGGGCCAACCCCTTCTCTTCGAGCTTCGCCAGGATGAACGCATCGATCGGGTGGGCGGCCGGGGTCTTGGTCGCCGGAACGGCGGGCCGGCGGACCGACTGGTACGCCCAGTACCGCTTGCTCTCCTCGGTGATGACCCCGCCCTTGTGGGCCGGCGGGGTCTGTGCGGCCGCCTCGGTCAGCCGGTCGGCGGGGTAGGCGAGGCCGTCCGTCACCCACTTCCGGATGACCGCCAGCTCCTGGTCCGGGAGCTTCCCCTTCGGCGGCATCCGCATCGACTCGTCGTGGTACTCGACCGCCTTGAGGATCAAGCTCTTGGCCGGGTCCTTCGGGTCGAACGCCGGGCCGGTGTCGCCGCCGGCGACGGCCCCGGCCCGGGTGGCGAGGTTCAGCCCGCCCTTGACCTTCGCCTCGGCCCCGTGGCACTTCAGGCAGTGCCGGGCCAGGACCGGCTTGACCTCCTTCTCGTAGAACGCGACCTGCTCGGCGGTGAACGCCGGCGGGGCGTCGGCCCCGCGGACGGCGACGACGCACAGGGCCGCCACGGCGACGGCGGCGGGGAGGAGGCGGGAGGTGGTCATGGGGTGGGGCCGGCGGCGGGCGGGGGCACGGACGGGTTCTGCTGCAACCATTCTTCCGGCGTCATGACCGGGATGCCGACCTTCCCGACGAAGTGTTTGGCATTCCAGGTCAGGAGGACGCCGTCGTCCGGACCGAACTTCCGGAGCTGGGCCGCCTGGACGGCGTCGCCCAGGTTCATCTTCTTCCGCATCTCGTACACGACCTCGTCGAACGGCACCCCGGCGTAATCCGGCACGGCGACCGGGCTCGGGAAGACGGTCAACTGGTACTCGGTCTGGATCGCGTCGGGCAGCAGCGGGATCTGGGCCGCGGCCACGTTGTAGCTCAGGATGCCGACGACTTCGAGCAGGGCCTGGGTTGTGATCTCGAGCGGAACGGCGGCCGCCCGGGCGGCGTCGAGGGCCGCCCGGTTGGTGCCGAACTTCGTGTCCCACTTGTACCGGTAGTCGATCAGGATCACGTCGGTATCGAGGACGACGGTCATGCCCCCCTCCGGAGGGCCCGCATGGCGTCCTCGACGGTCGGGTACGGGGGCGTCCCGGCTTCGATCTGGCGGGTGATGTCCGCCCACAACGCCCGGTGTTCGTCCGTCACCGGCAGCGGCGGCTTGCGGGCCGGGACCGTGGCCACGCACCGCGTCCCCTCGGGCAGGTCGATCTGCACGAGCGGGACGAACACGTGGCCGTTGTACTCGACCGGGATCGACAACCCGCCCATCGTTCGCCCTCCCCGCGGAGCGTCGGACGGTCTATTCTCCCACACGCCCGGCCGCCCGGCTACGGCGACTCGGCGGTCACCGCCATCACGATCGGGGCCGACTCGTCCGGCCCCTTGACCAGCTCGACCGCCCGGATGGCCGCATCCCGCTTCGGCTCGACCTTCAGATACCGGACCTGCCGGCCGTTCAGGTCGAACGCCCGCTTCGACCCCGGCACGTCCGCCTTGGCGTCGATGTAGTCGGCGAAGTGGACCCCGTTCCTCAGGGCGTGGTCCTCGGTCTGGCCGTCCTCGTAGTGCAGCCGGACGGTCATGCTGACCGTCTGCCGGCGGTTGTACGGGAAGTTCCACCCGCCGACGCCGCTGAGCAGGTGCAGGGCCTTCGCCTTACTGTTCAGCGGCAGCGTCACCGCCTTCGGCATGGTCGGGGGGACCTTCCCGTTCGGCCCGTACAGCATGACCGCGTTCTTGACCTTGTCCCCCTGCGGGTCGACCAGGACGAACGGCACCCCGTCCACCACCTTCGGCTTCCAGTCCGGGAAGACCAGCCGGCCGGTCCGGTCCTCCGGCTCGAAGAACATCCCCTTCGTCGTCACCACCGTGGCCACCTTGTCCAAGGGCAGCGGGACGTACTTGCCCTTCTGGGTCATGAAGGTCAGCAGGTCGGTCAGCTCGGCCGCCGACACCTGCTTCTCGAACCCCTCGGGCATCAGCGACTTGTCCGTCTCCTTCAGCGACTCCAGGTCGTCCCGCTGGAACGGGTGCCGCTTCCCCTCGGCGTCGACCAGCTCGACCGCCGTCTTCGACTCGGACGCGAGCAGGCCGATGACCGTCCGGCCGTCGAGCGTGACCGCCCGGTAGGCCTTGTAGTTCCCCTCCACGCTCCGGGACGGGTCGAGGATGTGGATGAGGAGTTCCTCCTTCGGGTGGACGGCCATCCCGGTCAGGTCCGGGCCGATGTGCGTCCCCTCCCCGGCGTAGACGTGGCACTTGGCGCACTGGGCCGCGTACACCTTCTTGCCGCCGGCCACGTCGCCGGCCTTCTTCAGGACCGGCAGGAACTCCTCGATGACCTTCTGCCGGTCGGCGTTGGGCAGCCCGCCGCCGGCGGCCAGGAGCTTCCGGGCGCGTTCCGCGACGGCCTTGTCCGGGTTGGAGGCCAGGGCCGTCTTCTGGTCGAGGGCGAGCAGGTCGAACCGGAGCTGCCCCTTCTCGACGGCATCCAGGAACGCCGCGGCCGAATCCGGCTTGGCCAGCACCAGCCGCAGGGCGGCCGGGCGGGCGGCGGACGGCAGGTCCTTCAGCTTGGCGACCGCCGCCGGGCCGACCGCCTTCGACTGGGAGGCGGTCAAGGCCTCGAACAGCCCGGCGGCGACGGCCGGCGGGGTGTCGTCGGTGACGGCCTCCAGCAGCTTCGCCGCAGCCGCGTCGTCGTCCGGCCGGAACTCGACGACCTGTTTGGCGGCCTCGACCCGGGCGGCGTCGGCCGCCTTCGGGTCGGCGACCGTGGCGAGCAGGCCCTTCACGATCTCGCCCAGTTGGGCCTCCAGCCCCTTCACGCCCCACACCTGGCCGAGCTTCAAGGCCCGACCCCGGGACGCGGCCGGCAGCTTGGTCAACACCCCGCCGAACGCGGCCTCGGCCTCGGGGCTGAGCTTGGCCCCCTTCCCGGCGGCCCCGGCCGACAGCCCGGCCACGACCGCCTCCGCGGCGGTCGGGTTGGCGGCCTTGCCGAGGGCGACCACCACCCCCGACAGGTCGTCGGCCGGGAGGTTCCGGGCGGCCAGCTCGACCACCCGGGCGGCCGCGGCCGGGAGCTTGTCGGCCCGGGCCAGTACGGCCGGCAGGAATCCATGAAGGTGGGCGACGGCGGCGAAGGTGATGGCGTCCCGTAGAGCCGGGTCGGCGAGGTTCGCCGGGTCGGCGAGGGTATCGGCTAGAGCCGCCCCCGCCTCCGCACTCGGCGGGTATTGGGTGGCTTCGAGGAGGACCGCCAACCGGACGGTCAGGTCGGGGTCGCGGAGCCCGTCCTTGAACCACCCCAGTGGGGCCGGGGCTGGCTGGCGGCCATCGCCCGCGAGCAGCACGCCGAACGCGGCCGCCCGAACCGCCGGCTGGGGGTGCTTTCGGGCGAGGTCCTGGATGGCGGCGACGATCGGGGCGTTGGCGGCCTCGGGCAGGCCGGCGGGCCGGATCAACTTGAGGGCGTGGAGGACGGCCGGGCCGGTGGGGTCAGGCTTGCCGCCCCTCGCCGCAGCCCCGGCCTCGGCAACCAGCCGGCGAAGCGGTTCGGCTTCCGTTAGCCCCCGCTCGACCAGCAGCCGCTGGGCGTGGAGCCGCCAGCCGAGGTTGTGGTGCCCGAGCGTCTCGACCAGCTTCTCGGGCGTCGCGTCCTTCAGGTCGACCCGCGGCTCGGGCTTGGCCTTGGTGTAGACCAGCCGGTAGATGCGGCCGTGGGTCTTGTCCCGCAGCGGGGTCTCGTAGGCCGCCCCCTTGCCGGTCTGGAACCCGGCCGGGGTCGGGTTGTGCTGGACGATGAAGTTGTACCAGTCCAGCACCCAGACGTGCCCGTCCGGGCCGACCTGGGCGTCGATCGGGGCGGCCCACTCGTCGTCACTGGCCACCAGGTTCCAGCCGTACCGGGCGGTGTACGTCGCCCCGTCGGGTTGCAGCACGAACGTCGCCGTCAGGTGGCCGGTCGGGTCGCTGACGAAGGCCGTCCTGTTCCAGTACTCGGGCGGGTAGGTCCGGGCGGTGTAGATGGCGCAGTGGGCCGCCGAGGTGAACCCGCCGTGCCAGTCCACCTGCCGGACCTTGTCGGTCATCGGCTCGTAGTGGTTGTCCGGGGCGATGTTCCCGAGCACCGTCGGGGTCAGCCCGCGGACCTTCTCGTAATACCGGTTCGGGATCGGCAGGTGGACCAGCGGGCAGCCGTTGGCCGTGCTACCGAAGACCTGCCCGGCCTCGTCGAAGGCCAGGCCCCAGGTGTTGTTGTTGGTGCTGCGGAGGAATTCGAGCTTCGTCACCTTGAGCGGGGCCGCCCGGTCGCCGGTCGGCTCGGCCTTGAACCGGTAGTACCCCTGGCGGAAGTTGAGCGCCTCGCCGTTGACCGTGCCGCGGAACCCGGCGTAGCCCACCGAGCCGTAGACCCAGTTGTCGAACCCGTAGTGCAGGTTGCTCGGGCCGGCGTGGGTGTCGTTGGTGGCCCAGCCGCGGAGCAGCTCCTGCCGCACGTCGGCCTTGCCGTCCCCATCGGTGTCCTTGAGGAACAGCGTCACCGGGGCCTGGTGGACGATCAGCCCGCCGGCGTAGGGCAGGAGGCTGGTCGGGATGCTCAGGTTTTCGGCGAAGGTGGTGACGGTGTCACAGACGCCGTCGCCGTCGGTGTCCTCGCAGACGACGATCCGGTCCCGGCCCTGGCCCGGCGGCTGCAGCTCGTTCGGGTAGTCCCGGGTGAGCGACAGCCAGAGCCGGCCCCGCTCGTCCCAGGCCATGGCGATCGGCTTGGCCCCCAGCTTCTCCTCGGTCACGAACGTCTTCAGCTCGAAGTCGACCGGGTGGACGTAGTGCTTGACGCTCTCGGCCGGCGAGAGCGGCTTCTGCATGGTGGGGATCGGGTCGCCGGTGACGCCCCACTTGTCGCTTTTCGGGTAGAACGGGACCTTGGCCGGGACGTACTCGAACGGGGCCAGGCCCTTCGGCAGCTCGGTCATCTTCGGCCGGTCGGCGTAGGTCCCGGCGGCGGCTGGGTCCTGGCCGCACGCCCAGCGGACGCCGCGTTCGAGCAGGTTCTGGAAGCCGGGGTGGCCCCAGGTCCGGTGGTCGTGGCCCCAGGCGGTGTAGAAGACGCGGCCCTTGCCCTCGGTGCGAACCCAGGTCCACGGCTCCTTCAGGTCGCCGTCGGTGCGGACTTCGAGGACCGTGCGGCCCTGGTTGTTGTGCTTGGTGTGGACGTAGGTCTCGTCCCAACTGCCGAACCCGCCGAAGTCCTTCATCAGCGGGTGGTCGGGCGTCACCACGTCGGTGCGGAAGGTGCCGGTGCCGTGGCTGCGGAACTGGGCCCCGACCAGGGCGACGTACTTCGGCGAGTTGAGGAAGCAGTAGCTGGCGCAGTGGACGGGGATGAAGCCCTTGCCCGATGCGACGTACTCCAGCAGCGCCCACTCCTGCTCGGGGGTGATCTTCTCGTGGTTGGCGTAGACCACCAGCCCGTCGTACCCGGCCAGGGTCTTCGGGTTCAGGTCGTCGAGCTTGTCGGTGTAGGTCAGGGCGATGTTCCGGGCGGCGAAGGCCGGCTTGAGCTGGGCGAACCGGTCGGCCGGGCGGTGGTGGCCGTTGTCGCCGAGGAACAGGAGGTTCAGCTTCGGCGGGTCGGCGGCCCCGGCCGGGGCCGCGGCGAACACGAGGGCGAGCAGCGGGAGGAGGGACCGCATCGGGGAAGGCCCTTCGGGGGCGTGACGGCGTGGGTCGGGGTTAGAGGGTCGGCGGGCGGCCGCGGGCTCAGGACAGCTCCGGGGCGACGGCGTCGGTCAGGTACTGGACGACGCCGGCGACCGCCCCCAGCCGCTGGCTCCCCTGGCCCTGCACCACCCGGCAGTCGGCGAACGACGGCGGCAAGGCCCGCCGGCCGCCCTCGGCGACCACCTCGGCGAACCGCCCGGGGACGGCCTCGAACAGCCGGGAGTGGACGAACAGGGCGGCCGGGTTGAACAGGTTGACCACCGCCGCCACCCCGAACGCCAGGTACTGGCACGCCTCGGCCAGTTCGGCCGTCAGGTCCACCTTGCCGAGCTTGAGCAGGTCGATGACCTCGTCCACGTCGACCCGCCGGCCGAGCTTCTCCGCCGCCCGGGCGGCCAGGGCCTTGTCGCTGGCCACGGTCTCCAGACAGCCGCGGTTGCCGCACCCGCAGAGCCGGCCGCCGTCCGGGATGACGGTGACGTGGCCGATCTCGCCGGCCAGCCCGGAGTGGCCGGTCAAGAGCCGGCCGCCGGTCATCACCGCCATCCCGACCCCGGTGCCGACATCGAGCACCGCGAAGTCGTCCAGCCCCCGGGCCAGCCCGTAATGGCGTTCCGCGAGGCAGAGGGCGTGCAGCTCTTGCAACAGCACGCACGGCACCCCGAGCCGGGCGGCCAGGTCCTTGGCCGGCGTGTGCCCGTTCGTCATCGGGACGTTCGGGGACAGCACCCCGCACCCCTTGCGGTAATCGACCAGCCCGGGCAGGCTGAGGCCGACGCCGAGGGTGGTCACGCCCGACCGGGCCATCCGCTCCCGGGCGGCCGCCTCCAGGGCGTCGAGCAAGGTCGGGTAGGTCGGCGGGGTGGGAACCGCCGTTACGTCCGGATGCGGCCGGCCGTCCAGCCCGGCCGCCACCACCTCGCAGTGCCCGGCGTCGACGGCAATGCCGAGGACCTGCGCCGAGGCCGTCGCCAGCCGGAGCTTCGGGGCCGGACGGCCGCGGGCCGCCTCCGGGGCGTCAGCTTCTTCGAGCAGCCCGCCCCGCAACAGCGACGCCACGGCCTTCGAGACGGTCGGCGGGCTGAGGCCGCTCTGGCGGGCCACCTCCGCCCGGGACAGCGGGCCGCGGGCCTGGAGGACCCGCAACACCTGCCGCTCGTTCAACTTCCCGACCAGGGCCGGGCGGATGGTGGTGACGGCCGGCGGCCGGCAGGCAGGGGTGGTCGGCATGGGTACGGTTGAGCCTATCAGCCGGCCGACGGGTCGGGTAGCGGATTTTGTAAAGCGTGTTAAGAAAACCCTCATTGCCCGGCGAGCGGCCCGGCGTCAGCCGGCCGAGTCATCTCACACTCGGCCGGCTGACGCCGGGCCGCTCGCCATATTCGGTCAACCCGTCCCCCGCAGGCTGCCGAAAACGGTTGTGCCCGTTGTTCCGCGCCGGACAGGCCGCACGGGCTGGAATGCCTGTGCCACCGAAGGCACAGCACGGGCAGGAGTGCCCGTCCCACCAGAGAGCAAGTTTGGTGGCACAGGCACTTCTGCCTGTGCAGCGACAACCGGCGCCCAGGAGGAGCCTACAGATGGCGACCCCGCGGATCACGATCAAGGCACTGGCGACCCTCACGCTCTGGGGCGGGTTCGGGTTAGCCGCGAAGGCCCAGCCCCCGGCCCTGACCGTCGAGCAGGCGTTCGCCGCCAAGCCCCGCCAGCCGGGGGTCAGCGTCCCGACCCCGCCGGCCGACCAGCTCGCCCGCTACCGGGTCGCCCCGATCCCCGGCCAGCAGGCCGGGTCGAACATGGGGTACAAGGTGGTCGACGCCCAGAACCGCCCGGTCCGCCAGTTCGTCACCTACGACAACAAGAACTTCAACATCCTCTCGTACTACGCCGACGGCCAGGAGGTCTACCGCGAGACGTTCCCGCCGTCGGCCGCCGAGCCGCACTCGTACCGCTGGCTTGGGGCCAACGGCGGCAAGTGGGGGATCGACCGGGACAAGAACGGCACCATCGACGAGTGGGCGGTCATTTCCCCGGAGGAGGTCGGCCAGGAACTGCTGGCGGCCGTCATCGCCAAGGACCCGGCCCGGCTGAACGCCCTCCTGCCGACCGACGAGGACCTGAAGGCCCTCCGGCTGCCGGCCGCGGAGGCCGCCCGGATCAAGGAGAAGGCGGCCGGGGCGGCCAAGCGGCTGGCCGAGGCGGCGGCCGCCCTGAACCTGTCGCCGGAGGCCCGGTTCATCCACCTGGAGGCCGGCGCCCCGCACGCCACCCCGGGCGATTCCTTCGGCAGCCCGCAGGACCTGACCGTCCACAAGAACGCCACCGTGCTGATCGAGGACAAGGGGAAGACCCACTTCCTCCAGACGGGCGAGCTGCTCCAGGTCGGGCGGGCGTGGAAAGTGGTCGAGGGGCCGGCCGCCGGCCACGGGGCCGTCACCACCGACATCCCGGGCGGGGCCAACGCCCCGGTCGTCACCGCCGCCACTCAAGAACTGGTCAACCAGCTCGACGCCCTGGACAAGACGGCCAACACCCTGACCACCCCGGAGAAGCAGGCCGAGTACCACGCCAAGCGGGTGGCCATCCTGGAGCAGATCGTCCAGAAGCTGCCGGCCGACAAGCAGGCCGACTGGGTGCGGCTGTTGATCGACAGCCTGGCGGCCGGGGCCGAGGCCGGGCAGCCGGGGAACGCCGCCCACAAGCGGTTGCAGGAGCTGAACCACGCCCTGGCCCAGAACCCGAAGGGGCCGCTCGCCCCGTACTCGGCGTTCCGGCTGCTAGTAGCCGAGAACGGGATGGCCCTGGCCGCCGCCAAGCCGGGCGAGATCCCGGCCATCCAGGAGCGGTGGCGGGCCGGGCTGGAAGGCTTCATCAACGCCTACCCCCAGAGTGAGGACGCCGGCGAGGCCGTCCTGCGGCTGGCGATGGCGTTCGAGTTCACCGGCAAGGACGGGGAGGCGAAGGCGAAGGAGTGGTACGGCCGGCTGGTCAAGAACTACGCCCAGCACCCGCAGGCGGCCAAGGCGGCCGGGGCCGTCCGCCGGCTCGACGGCGAGGGCCAGCCGCTGGCCCTCCAGGGGCCGGTACTCGGCGGCGGGCAACAGTTCTCCGCCGGCCAGCTCGCCGGCAAGCCGGTGGTGGTCTACTACTGGGCGAGCTGGAGCAACAGCCTGCGGGAGGACGCCAAGAAGCTGGGCGACCTGGCCACCGCCTACGGCCCGAAGGGCCTCCAGATCGTGACCGTGAACCTGGACGACGACGCCAAGGCGGCGGCCGAGGCGGCCCGGACGGTCGGCCTGCCGGGCACCCACCTGCACGCCCCGGGCGGGCTGGACGGCAGCCCGCTGGCCGCCGGGTACGGGGTGATGGTCGTCCCGCACCTGATCGTCGCCGGGAAGGACGGGAAGATCGTCAACCGGAACGCCCAGCTCGGAACTCTGGACGACGAGGTCAAGCGGCTGGTGCAGTAGGTCCGTGGATGGCGAGCCGGGAACTTCTCGCCCGATCTTCCGCAGCAATTCCGCCGTCAGCACGAACGGTCCCTTCGGAATCGCGCCGAGCCGGAATCGCGACAGCAACTCCGCCGCCCTCACCGGCTTCACCTCGTCCTGCCAGCCGCACGACCACGCCAACAGCCCGACCAGGGCCTCGGGCGCGACGCCGGCCGCCCGCAGGGCCGCCAGCCGGGTGTCGCCGTGCCGCTTGGCCAGCCGCCGGCCGTCCTCCCCGACCACCAGCGGGACGTGGGCGAACCGCGGCGGCGTCAGCCCCAGCGCCCGGTATAGGAGCAGTTGCCGCGGGGTGGACGGGATCAGGTCGTCGCCCCGGACCACCTCCGTCACGCCCATCTCGGCGTCGTCCACCACCACCGCGAGCTGGTACGCCGGCGTCCCGGCCGACTTCCACACCACGAAGTCGCCGCCGACCTCCTTCAAGTCGATCCGCAACTCTCCCGCGTACTCGTCCACGAACGTCGGCGAATCCGTCACCCGTAACCGCCAGGCGAACGGCGTCCCGGCCGCGAGGAGCGCGACGGCGTCGGCCGGGGTCCGCCCCGCGCAGGTGCCGGGGTACGGGGGCGGCTCGTGGCCGGCGTGGGGGGCACTCGCGGCCGCCGCCACGTCGGACCGGGTGCAGGTGCAGGGGTAGACGAGGTCCTGCTGCTGGAGCCGGTCGAGGGCGGCCCGGTAGAGCGGCAGCCGGGCCGTTTGGACGACGGGTTGGCCGTCCCAGTCCAGCCCGAGCCAGCGGAGGTCGTCGGCCGCCTGCTCGGCCGCCCCGGGCTTGACCCGCGGCGAGTCGATGTCCTCGATGCGGAGGTGGACCCGCCCGCCCCGGCCGCGGGCCGACAGCCAGGCGACCAGGTACGTCCGGGCGTTGCCGACGTGCTGGGCGCCGGTCGGGGACGGGGCCAGCCGGCCGGTGGGTCCGTGGGACATGGGCGGGATGAAAATCGTGGGGAAGGAAGTTGACCGGCCGAGAAATATATGGTATTTTGTACAGTATCCGTCGCCGGGCCGGTCCCGTCGGGCGGCGGGGATCGGCGAGCATGACAGCATACGGCAATGCCCTCGGGTGGGCGAAGGTTCCGCGGTGGCAACGGGTTGTGGCGGAAAAAATGCCCGAGCGTGACCGCCTGGGCGGGACGGACGCAGGACTCGACCGACCGTAAGTCGTTCACCGGGCGTGGCTTCGGACCGGTCTGACCGCTGCCGACGAAAAGGGGGGAGGGGGGTAGGAGCCACCCCGATGTCACCGCGGCTCTTTGTACCCCGGGGGCGGGACGACCGCCTCGAAGTCCGACCCCTTGACCTTCCGCAGCTCGGCGTTCATGTTCGGGATGCGGGGGTCGGGGGCGACCGACACCGCCCACTCGATCCCGTTGTCGGCCACCAGCATCCCGTACACCTTCAGCCCCTTTAGGATCGCCTGGGCCTCCGGCGAGAACCCGGCCACGTCGAAGTCCTTCCGCAGCCGGAACCGCTCCCCCATCCGCGGCAGGTCGGGGTCGGTCAGCCGGCTGGCGTGGTGGGTGGCCGGGTAGACGTAGGCCTTGCGGGTCCGCCGGACCGTCACCCGCAGGGCGTGGTCGACCCGGCCCCGCTTCAGCTCGTCGTACCGGACGACGGCCGGGAAGATCGGCAGCCCGGCGGCGTCGGCCGAGGTCCGCCCGGCCGGCCGGAGCTTGTTCGTCTTCAGGTCGAACGCGGCCGCGGTCGCCGCCTCCCACCCGCCGGCCGCCTTGTGCATGTGGTAGAACTCGTACAGCAGCCGGTTGACCGGGTCGACCACGAGGGCGTGCCGGTCGCCGGTCTCCCCCGCGGTGTTCCGCTGGACCTCGTCCAGGGTCAGGCCCTTGAGCTTGGGGGACCGGCGGTAGTAGGCCGGCCAGCCCTCGATCGGGACGGTGTCCGGGACCGGGAACGGCCCCGGGTCCGACTCGGCCGCGTACCGCCCGAGCTTGACCGGCACCTTCGGCTGGTCCGGTGGGACGAGCACGAAGGCCATGTCCGGGTTGTACCGGAGCGGCTTGTCGGCCCCGACCGAGGCGACCAGCTTGTCCGACTTCGGGTGGGCCGGCCAGTCGCCCACCGGGGTGTTCCACGGGTTGTCCGGGGGGAACACCTCCAGGGCGGCCAGGACGGCGTCGGCCTCGGGGGTGTCGAACATGACCGGCCGGGTGACGGCCGGCATCTTGGCCGCCTTGATCCGCTCCAGCCGGGGCGGCGGGTCGGGGGCGGCCGGCGGGTCGGCCACCAGGGCGAACAACCCGGCCGCGGCCGCCGTCACCCCCGCCAACGCCATGAGCGGCCGCATGGTCAAGCCCTCCCAACCGCAGCGTCGGACGCCCGATGATACCGAACTCGAAACTTCAAACTGGAAACTCGAAACTCACAACTGCGTCTCGGCGACCTCCAGGGCGCGGAGCAGGCTCATCGCCTTGTTCACCGTTTCCTGGTACTCGGCCGCCGGGTCGCTGTCGGCCACCACCCCGGCCCCGGCCTGCACGTCGGCCGTCGCCCCCCGGACCACCATCGTCCGCAGGGCGATGCAGGTGTCCATGTCGCCGCCGAAGTCAACATAGCCCACCGCCCCGCCGTAGGGGCCGCGGCGGTGCGGCTCCAGCTCGTCGATGATCTCCATCGCCCGGACCTTCGGGGCCCCGCTGAGGGTGCCGGCCGGGAGGCTGGCCCGGAGGGCGTCGAACGCGCTCAGCCCGGCCCGCAGCCGGCCGGTGACGGTGCTGGACAGGTGCATGACGTGGCTGTACCGCTCGACGGTCAGGAGGTCGGCCACCTTGACCGACCCGAGTTCGGCGACCCGGCCGACGTCGTTCCGGGCCAGGTCGACCAGCATGATGTGCTCGGCCCGCTCCTTCGGGTCGTTGACTAATTCCTCCGCCAGCCGGCGGTCGTCGTCGGGGGTCTTGCCGCGGTGGCGGGTGCCGGCCAGCGGCCGGTTGACCACCTCCCCGCCGTCCACCCGGCACATGATCTCGGGGGACGCGCCGACGAGGGTGGCGTCCCCGGCCCGGAGGTAGAACATGAACGGGGACGGGTTGACCACCCGCAGGGCCCGGTAGACGTCGAACGGGCGGGCCGCCGTCTCGGCCCGGAACCGCTGGCTGAGGACCACCTGGAAGGCGTCGCCGGCGTGGATGTACCCGACCGCCTTGCGGACCGCCGCCTCGAAGGCGGGTTGCGTGAAGTTGGACGAGACCCGGGCGAGCGGGGGGCCGTCCGATCTTGTGGCACCGGCCTCCGGCCGGTGTGGTGACATCGGGTCGATGTCCTTGAGCGGCAGATCGGTCGCGGGTTGCTGCAACCGCTCGACCAGCTCGTCCACCCGCCGGCAGGCGTCCCGGTAGGCCGCCGCGACCGCTCCCGGGGCTAACGCCCCGGGCTCGCCCAGGCCGGTCGCGTGGGCCACCACCAGTACCGTCTTGGCGACCTGGTCGAAGACGACCATCCGGTCGAACAGGCCGAAGCACAGGTCGGGCAGGCCGCGGTCATCCGGCGGGGCGTTCGGCAGCCGCTCGACGTACCGGACGGCGTCGTACCCGGCGTACCCGACGGCGCCGCCGCAGAACCGCGGCAGCCCGGGCAGTTGCGGGGCCCGGTAGCGGGCGATCAGCTCCTCCAGGGTCTTGAGCGGGTCGGCAGAAGTGGATTCGGACCACGGGCCGTCGCCCGAGCGGGTGCGGACCCGGTTCCCGTACGCCTCGAAGGTGAGGAACGGGCCGCTGCCGAGGAAGCTGTACCGGCCGATCCGCTCCCCGCCGACCACGCTCTCGAACAGGAATGCCCGGTCCCCGTCCTCGATCCGGGCGAAGGCCGAGACCGGGGTGAGGGCGTCGGCGGTCAGCCGGCGGTAGACCGGGACGGCGGTGTGCCCTCGGGCCAGGTCGGCGAACTCGGGGTAGCTCGGGCGGTGGGGCATCGGCGGCTCGGTGCGGGGCGGTTCCCGCTATTGTCACGAACCGCCGCCCGCCGGCCAACCCGCCGCCCGCGGCTAGGACGGGTCGCCCGACCCGCCCGGCGCCCCGGGGGCCGGTGACGGCAGCGGGTCGGGGACCGGCCCGCCGGGGGTGCCG